>DASSQK010000155.1:0-6813 GCA_035702555.1 Gaiellaceae bacterium
GAGCCTGACCGGCAACGCGCCGGCCGACCTGCAGGCAGAGACCGCCCGCCTGGCCGGCGAGTGGAAGCTCGGCAAGCTGAACGAGATCTCCGACGAGCAGGCGCGCGAGGACCTCGGCCGCCTCTCCTCGCAGATGATGGGGATCGTCGCGCGGTCGGCCGCCCTGGCCGACGGGCGCGAGTCGGCACCGGACGACGTCGTCGCCCGCGGCGAGACCGCCGCCGAGAAGTTCCTGCTGCGCTGGCGCGGCGAGGCCGATCCCCGTCATGTGAAGGCGATCGACACTTACTGGATCTGCACCGCCGAGCACGGGCTCAACGCGTCGACCTTCACCGCGCGCGTGGTCGCGTCGACCGGAGCCGACTGCGGCGCCGCGCTCTCGTCGGCCGTCGGCGCGCTCTCGGGGCCGCTGCACGGCGGCGCTCCCGCGTACGTGAAGCCGATGCTGGAGGAGGCCGCGCAGATGGGCGACGCGGAGCGCTGGGTGCGCGAGGCGCTCCAGTCCGGCAAGCGCATCATGGGCTTCGGCCACCGCGTCTACCGCGCCGAGGACCCGCGCTCGCGCATCCTCAAGCGGACCGCGCGCGAGCTGGACGCACCGCAGATCGAGATCGCCGAGCAGCTGGAGGCCGTCGCGCTGAAGGCGCTGCAGGAGCGGCACCCCGAGCGCGTGCTCGCCACCAACGTCGAGTACTACTCTGCGATCGTCCTCGACGTCGCGGAGATTCCGCCGCCGCTCGCGCCGGCGATGTTCGCCTGTTCCCGCGTGGCCGGCTGGTCGGCGCACATCCTCGAGCAGAAGCGCACCGGGCGGCTCTTCCGGCCGTCCGCGCGCTACGTCGGTCCGGCCCAGCGGCCGGCGTCGTCCGTCGACGGAGCCGCGGTCGCGAGTTGAGCCTCGCGGAGGCCGGGGTCGAGGCGAACGCGCTCGCCGAGAGCGGCAACGAGCGTGATCTGGCGAAGCTGCGCGCAGCGTGGGCGGACGAGCTCGAGGCCCAGGCGCGCTCGGAGGACTACCGCGAGCGTGCGGCGGCCTACCGCGCGGTCGGCCAGTTCCGCTTCCGCCAGAAGGAGGAGCTTCTGCGCCGCGGCCTCGAGGACGACAGCCCCGCGTGCCGAGGCTCGGCGCTCCTGTCCCTGGAGCTGCTCTCGCGGGATCACCCGCGGACGGTGAACGGCGTGCGGCCCCTGCTGCACAACCTCGCCAACGCCGACGGGAACGAAGCCGTGCGACGCCTCGCGATCATGGCCCTACGCAACGGGTCGCCCCAGCGCGACACGATCGTGCTGCTGCAGGGGATCGCGGAGGAGGAGGGCAGCTCGCGCGACGTTCGGCAGACCGCGGCCAAGATCGCCGCAGGCCTCGAGAAGCGGGCCAACACCCGCTAGCGGGGCCGCCTAGGTGCAGCCGCAGGTGCGGCCGCGCAGCTCGTGGCCGCAGGAGGGGCAGATGCGGCGGCGGCGTTTCCACTCCAGCGCGCTCTTCTGCAGGCCTGCCAGTGACATCAAGAGGCCGACGCCGGTGATCGACGCGACGAGAACGGCCATGTGGGGATCCGCGTACATCGTGCACCTTTGATTCCAGCTCTTCACGGGCCCGAAACGTTCCTGCGGCGCGCGTGCGGGTGGCTGCGGAAGTAGACGTCCCGGCGGCGGCGGTCGGAGACGTGCGTGTAGAGCTCGGTCGTCCCGAGGTCGGCGTGCCCGAGCATCTCCTGGACGCTGCGCAGGTCCGCGCCGCCCTCCAGCAGGTGCGTCGCGAACGAGTGCCGCAGCAGATGGGGGTGGACGCGCTCGGGCTCGAGGCCGGCGCGCCCCGCGAGGCGGCGCAGAATCAGGAACGCGCCCGCGCGAGTCAGCGCGCCGCCCTGGGCGTTGAGGAACAGCTCGGGACGGTGGCGTTTGTCCAGGTACGGGCGTCCGTGGGCGAGGTAGCGGCGCAGCGCCTCGACGGCATGCCGCCCGACCGGCACGACGCGCTCCTTCCCGCCCTTGCCGGTGCAGCGGACGAGGCGCCGCTCGAGGTCGATGCCGGTGCGGTCGAGGCCGACGGCCTCGCTCACGCGGAGCCCCGCGCCGTAGAGCAGCTCGACGAGGGCCCGGTCCCGCGTCGCGCGCGGGGTCGAGCCCGCGGCCGCCTCGATCAGCCGCTGTGCCTCGGCGGGCGAGAGCGTCCGCGGAAGCCTGCGGCGGCGCCGTGGGAGCTCGAGCGCGGCCGCCGGGCTGTCGGTGCGCGCACCCAGCAGCACCTGGTGCTTGAAGAAGGAGCGCACGGCGGCCACTCGGCGCGCGATCGTCGCGGGCGAGAGGCCGGCGGCGCGGAGCTCGGCGAGCCAGCGTTCGAGATCGTCCTGGGTCGCCCGTGAAGGTGGGCCGCCGAGCCAGTCCCCGAGCGCACGGAGGTCACGCCGGTAAGCCTCGACGGTCTTCGGCGCCCGCCGGGCGGCGAGCAGCGCGAGAAACCCCTCGACGTCGGGGTCGGGGAGAGGCGCTTCGCTCCGCGGCGCGTCCATCGGACGTTCTTCCTTCGCCTCGCGGCTCCGGACGCCTGCCGTAGAGTCGGACGGCGATGGGTGCCAGCGAGGATCTGGAGTCCGCGGCGCGGCTCTTCGACGCCGCGGCGGACGAGCTCGAGCAGTCGGTCGCGCACTGCCGGACGGCGGCCGCCCACCTGCGGGCGCGCGAGGTGCCGCGCGGTGCCGCGCACGCCTGGGCGGCGTGGGGTCACATCGATCTCGCCGTGGAGCACCTGCGCGAGCAGGCGCGCCTGCACGCTGTCAAGTCGAACCCGTGACCGCGCTCTCGCCCGCGGGCGGGGACTGTCCCCGGGGTGAGGGCTGGGGATGCAAACGTCCCGATTTCGGCACGAACCCGTGACAGACGCGTGACGGATTCGCCCGTAGCCTGTCGGTGGGCGGGAGTGGTGGGCACCCGCTTCTCGCGCGTGATCCTCTAGAAGGTCAAAGCTCCGGCGGCGGGATCACCTCGTCCCGCTCGATCCACGAGTGGAGCTGCGACTCGAAGCTCTGCAGCGAGCCGTGCCCTTCGATGCCGCCGGCCATCTCCTCGGACATCGGGCCGAACGCGCTCAGCTCGTGCCGGAGCACGGTCGTACCGCCGTCGTCGTCGAACTCGTAGCGATGGTTCAGGGTGATTCCGCCGCCGAGCATCTGGCTGATCGTCGAGTAGCCGTTCGGCGGATCCCACCAGCCGATCGTGCCGTAGAGCTTGCCGGTGCCCTCGCCCCAGTCCTCGTAGATCTGGCCGCCCACGCGGCGTTCGTTGACGACGCTCTGCAGCCGTTCCTGCCCGTAGCTGATCTGGAACCACTTGTCGGTCTGCAGGAACTTGTCGAAGACCTCCTCGCGCGGTCGCTCGAAGCGGATCTCGTTCGTGAACTGGATGTGCCGTACGGGGTGCATCAGCCCTCCTTCTCCTCAGGTCCGGTTTCGCGGAGGCTCCGCTCGAAGGCGAGCAGCTGCGACGCCGACGCCTGCTGGAACCCGCTCAGCCACCGCTCCAGCTCGCGTTGGATCGGCACGGCGTTCAACGAGTTCCAGCGCTCGCGGCCCTCGCGGCGGACGAGCACCACCTCCGCGCGCTCCAGCACGCCGAGGTGCTGCATCACCGCGAAGCGCGAGAGCTGCGGCAGCACTTCGCACAGGGCGCTCGTCGTCTTCGGCCCGTCCTTGAGCGCGTCCAGCAGGGCCCGCCGGTGCGGCGAGCCGAGCGCTTTCCAGATGCGGGCGTCCTCCACTCAGGTGATAAAAATATCACATAACGCGAGCGGCGGCTACGACCTGGGATGCGAGCGGTCGTAGACCTTCCGCAGGCGGCGAGCGTCGACGTGGCTGTACATCTGGGTCGTCGACAGCGAGCTGTGGCCGAGCAGCTCCTGGATCGTCCGCAGGTCGGCGCCGCCCTCGAGCAGATGCGTCGCAAACGCGTGGCGCAGGCGGTGGGGGTGCGGCAGCAGGCGGCGGAGCGTGCTGGTGTCGAGCCGCCGACCGCGCGCCGAGAGGAAGAGCGCGTTCGCGGCGCCGCGCGCGAGCTGCGGCCGCGCGTCACGCAGGTAGGCGGCCAGCAGGAACGCGGCCTCCTCGCCGAGGGGCACGACCCGCTCCTTGCCGCCCTTGCCGCGGACGTGGACGTGCTCCTGCTCGAAGTCCACGTCGGCGAGATCGAGGTCGACCGCCTCCTGCGAGCGCAGGCCCGCGGAGTAGACGAGCTCGACGAGCGCCCGGTTCCGTAGGCCCAGCGCGCCCTCGCCCTCGAGCTGCTCGAGCTCGTCGTCGACCTCGTGAGGGCGTGGCGCGTCCGGCAGCCGCCGGGGCCGGCGCGGCGCGAACGATGCGTCCGGGACGCGTGCGGCTCCGAGCGCGGAGCGGAGGAACGCCCGCACCGCCGCGAGCTTCCGGCCGATCGTCGCGGGGGCGAGCTTCCGCGGCCGGGCGCGCCCGAGCTCCGTGGCGTAGTCGGCGAGCACGCGCACGTCGACCTCCTCCAGCCTCGTCTCGCGTCGGTCGAGCCACCCGCAGAACTCCTCCACGTCGACGCGGTAGGCGCGCCGCGTCGCCTCGGAGAGAGCCGGGCTGTCCAGAAACCGTCGGATCGCGTCGTCCACGGCGACGACTTCGCCGCCCGCGGGCCGAGTCCGCTAGGAGACGGCGGCGACGATCTCGTCGCTGAGGCTCGGGAAGCCGCGGAGGAACTCCGCGCGCTCCGCCTTGAAGCGCTCCACGAGCTGGCGGTACTCGTCGCCGCGGCCCTGCCCCTTGTAGAGGCTCCGCGGCTGCAGCACCTCGGGCTCGTCGATCCCCGGGACCGAGGAGGCGACGAGGTACCCGAAGTCCGGGTCGCGCTCCCACCCGATCGTGCCCTCGGCGATGCCCTTCACGACCGCCGAGGAGTGCTTGATGCGCACCTTCACCGAGCGCTCGTCGCTCTCGGGCCCGCCGATGCGGCCGGTGTTCATCACGTAGACCTCGAGCGGGTGCTGCGCGAGTAGCTCGAGGAAGCGGTTGCCCTGGAGGTCGTGCGGCATCGGGAAGAACGGGTTCGTGCCGGGGACGCGCAGGAACTTGCCCGCCTCGTCCGCGCCCCCCGCGCTCGTGCCGGTGGTCTCCCCGAGCATGAAGAAGGCCGCTGCCTGCGGCCCTTCGAGCTTCGCGACGGCGGGGACGATGTTCTCGTTCTTGTTCAGGATCAGGAGGAAGTGCGCCTCTTCAATCTCGTCGGCGGAGGCGGCCTCGATCACGTCGAACGGGAACGTCGCGCGGCCGTTGGAGGTGTAGTTCGTGTCGTAGAAGTCCACGTCGCCGCCGTGCTGCGAGACGTTCTCGAGGTACGAGCGAGGCTGCGTGACCGCGCCGTAGATCGTCGGCTCGTCCTCGGGGTTGAGGCCGAAGGTCTTCGCGAAGCAGCCGTTCTCGGTCGCGTACACGCGCCCGTTCGGCATCCACGCGACGAAGTCGTCCTGCACCGGCAGCGACCCGTTCTGGCGCGTGAAGGTCGTCGTCGTCTTGCCGGTCCCCGACAGGCCGACGATCAGGCCGACCCGCTTGCCGCGCTCGGTCGGGATGATCTTGCAGCCCGCGTGCAACGGGATCCCGCCGCGGTCGTAGACGAGCTTGTTCCACATCCGCAGGCCGCCCTTCTTCGACTCGCCGAAGTAGTCCGAGTTGAAGACGCGCGTCACGCCCTGCTCGAGGTCGACGGCGATCAGGCGGTCGTCGGGGTAGCCCTCCGCCTTCAGGTTCGGCGTGTAGATGACGGTCAGCTCGGGCTCGACGTCATCGGCGCCGCCCGGCGAGAAGTAGAGCTGCTGCTGCATCCCCGCGATGTTCGCGTTGGCAGCCTCGATGTAGAGCCGCGCAGGCGTCCCGAACTCGGGGTCGTTCCCGATGTAGCCGTCGATGACGACCATCTCCTGCTCCGCGATATAGGCGTCCTGCCGTTCCGCCCAGCGCTCGCCCTCCTCGCGCGTGATCGCCTGGTTCTGGCCGTCGGGCTCGTCGGTGACGATGAAAGTCGACTTCTTGGAGCGGCTGACGACCTCGGTCTGGACGTTGACGCTGCCGTAGGCGGTGCGGCGCGCGTTGCGCATGCGCGCGGCGAGCTCCTTGAGCTCGTCGGGAGCCGGATTGTCGATGACGTCGGCCGCGTCGGGCAGCCGGAAAAGCATCTTCGCCACGACGCGAAAGCATACCCTCGGCCGCTTTCGCCCACCCCGGGAGGGGCAGAATGGCCCTGTGCACGTGCTCGACCAGCTGCGAGGCGCCCGGCCGTGGCTGCTGCTGCTGCTCGGTGTAGTCGTCCTCGGGCTGCTCCCGTGGACGGCCTACGTGACCGCGACGCTCCCGGGGAGGCACGTCGCCCATCACTGGGCTCTCGCGTGGGGAGGCTTCGACGTCTTCGAGGCCGCCGCGCTCGGAGCGACGATGGTCGCGCTGCTGCGGCACTCGCCGCAGTTGCCGCTCTTCGCCGCGATCGCGGGAACCGCGCTCCTCGCGGACGCCTGGTTCGACCTGCTGACCTCGTCCCCGGGCAACGACTTCCGCTGGTCGCTCGTCGAGGCGCTCGTCGCCGAGCTTCCGCTCGCGGCGCTGTGCTTCTGGATCGCCGTCGACGCGGACCGGGCGCTGGCTAGCGCGGCCAGGGCTTCGGCAGCTGACCCTCCGCCCACATCGCCGCCAGGCCGACCCGTGGAAGGGCCGCAACGCGCTCGTACATGAGGTAGCGCGGCTCCCAGCGCGGGAAGAACTTGGCGTTGAAGCGGTGCAGCCGCTCGAGCTGGAACCACGCGTCCGCGAC
>DASSQK010000156.1:0-5792 GCA_035702555.1 Gaiellaceae bacterium
TACTGCATCGAGTACGGGCAGAAGGTGCGCAACGCCGGCAACCCGGAGGCGCCGGAGACCTTCGGCTCCGTCGATCTGATCACCGGCCTCGAGCACTCGATCAACTCCGTCTTCTGCAACATCGGCAAGGCGCTCGGCGCGGGGAAGGTACTCGGCTACGCGAAGCGCTACGGCTTCTACGAGGACCCGCCTCTCGAGACGCCGTCGAACGAGCGCGCGCCGAGCGGCCTCTACCACGGTGGCCGGCTCTTCCGGCCGAGCAACCCGCAGACGCAGGTCGACCCGGGCCGCCTCGCCTTCGGCCAGGAGACGCTGCTCGCCACGCCGCTGCAGATGGCGATGGTGGCCGCCGGAGTCGGCAACAGGGGCGCCGTGATGGAGCCGCACGTCGTCGACCGGATCACGAACCCGAACGGCGGCGTCGTCACCCGGACGAAGGCGAAGAAGCTGAGCCAGGCCGTCAGCACGAAGACCGCCCGCGAGCTCACGCAGATGATGGAGGCGGCAGTGCAGAGCGGCACCGGCACCGCGGCGCAGATCCCCGGGATCGCGGTCGCCGGCAAGACCGGCACGGCGGAGACCGGGATCAACGGGCGCTATACGTCCTGGTTCATCAGCTTCGCCCCCGCCGACCACCCACGGGTCGCGGTGGCGGTCGTGCTGCAGGACCAGACGGGCTTCGGCGGCCAGGTCGCAGCCCCGATCGCGAAGTCGGTCATGCAGGCGATCCTGGCCGGAAAGTCGAACCCCTAATCTGAGCCCATGGCCGTCTCGGACACCCTGATCGGCACCGTCTTCGACGGGCGCTACCGGATCATCCGGAAGCTCGGCCAGGGCGGGATGGCGGACGTCTACCTCGCCGAGGACCAGGAGCTCGGGCGGCGCGTCGCGATCAAGATCCTCAACGACCGCCACGCCGCCGACGACTCGTTCATCGAGCGCTTCCGGCGCGAGGCGAAGAACGCAGCCGGGCTCTCGCATCCGAACATCGTCTCGATCTACGACCGCGGCGAGGCCGAGGGCACCTACTACATCGCGATGGAGTACCTCGACGGGCGGTCGCTCAAGGAGCTGATCGTCGGCCGCGGGCCCGCGCCGGTCAAGACGGCGATCGACTACGCGCGGCAGATCCTGGCCGCGGTCGGGTTCGCCCACAAGCACGGGATCGTCCACCGCGACATCAAGCCGCACAACGTGCTCGTGGGCGGCGAGGGCCGGCTGAAGGTGACCGACTTCGGCATCGCGCGCTCGGGCGCGAGCCAGATGACGGAGGTCGGCTCGATCATCGGCACCGCGCAGTACCTCTCGCCCGAGCAGGCCCGCGGCGCGCCGGTCGACCAGACCTCCGACCTGTACTCGGTCGGAGTCGTGCTCTACGAGATGCTCACCGGGCAGGTGCCGTTCACCGGCGACACGCCGCTCGAGATCGCGATGAAGCACCTCTCCGAGGTGCCGAAGCCGCCCTCCGAGCTCCGGCCCGACGTCCCACACGACCTCGACTCGATCGTCCTGCGCGCGCTCGCGAAGGACCCCGCAGACCGCTACGCGAGCGCCGAGGAGATGGACGCCGACCTCAAGCGCGTGCTCGAGGGGCTTCCCGTCGACCCCGAGACGGAGACCGCGGCGACCGCCGTGCTCTCGGGCGCGGGCGTGCTCGCAGCCGCGCCGACCTCGGTGATGAGCCGGCCGACCGCGGTCGCGACGCGCCCGGTGCCTCCGGGCGGCGCGCCCCCCGCCGGCTACTACGGCTACGAGGGCCCGCCGCGCAGGCGGAGGCCGATCTGGCCGTGGGTGCTCTCGATCCTGCTGCTGCTCGCCGCGGGCGCCGCTGCCTGGTTCGCGTACACGAAGATCCAGGACCAGCTGAACGAGAACAAGCCGGTCTCGGTACCTAAGGTCTCGGGGATCGCGGAGCCGCTCGCCGTGGAGAAGATTCGCGCGGTCGGGCTCGTGCCCCAGGTCGCGCGCGACTTCAGCGACAGCGTCCCGAAGGGGACGGTGATCGACCAGAACCCGGCGGCCGGCGACAAGGTCTCCCCGCATACCAACGTCGAGATCACCGTCTCGAAGGGGAAGGAGACGGTGAAGGTGCCGAGCGTGATCGGGCAGAACCGCGACGCCGCGGTCAGCACGCTCGCGAACGCAGGCCTCGACCCGAAGGCCTACGCCGTCCCGTCGAGCAAGCCGGTCGACACCGTCGTCGGCCAGGACCCGACCGGGGGAACGGTCGTCCAGAAGGGCAGCCGCGTCCGCATCAACTACTCGTCCGGGCCGGCCGAGGTCGACGTGCCCTCGGTGGTCGGACTGACGTACGACCAGGCGAGCTCGGCGCTCCAGGCGCAGGGCTTCGGCGTCAAGCGGATCGACGTGGACAGCGACCGGCCGAAGGGCGAGGTCGTCGACCAGAGCCCGAGCGGCCAGGCGCAGAAGGGCTCCACGATCACGCTCAGCGTCTCGAAGGGGCCGAAGCTCTCGACCGTTCCGGACGTGACCAGCCAGGACGAGGGCTCGGCGCGGGCGGCCCTGCAAGGGGCGGGCTTCGTGGTCCAGGTGCGCAAGCAGGACGTGACCGACCCCGGGCTCGAGGGCATCGTGCTGAACCAGGATCCGACCGGCAACACGCAGGCGAAGCAGGGCTCGACGGTGACGATCGTGGTCGGACGGCTCGTCTCCCCGGGCCCGCCGCCGGGACCGCCCACGACTCCGTGAGCAAGCGCGTGCGCGTCGCCGTGTTGCTCGGCGGGCGGTCGTCCGAGCACGACATCTCGCTCGCCTCCGCACACTCGGTGCTCGACGCGCTCGACCCGGAGCGCTACGAAACGGTCACGGTCGAGATCGGCCGCGACGGGCGCTGGGAGCTCGGCACGGGTGACGATCCTGGAGGGCGGAGCCCGGCGGAGACGCTCCCGGTGCCGACGGCCAGGGTCCCGGCGACGCTGGGCGAGGTCGACGTCGTCTTCCCGGTCCTGCACGGGCCTTTTGGCGAGGACGGGACGGTGCAGGGCCTGCTCGAGCTGGCGGGAGTTCCGTACGTCGGCGCCGGAGTGCTCGGCTCGTCGCTCGCGATGGACAAGGACGTCTTCAAGGCGGTGATGCGCGACCGCGGAATTCCGGTCACCCGGAACATCACCCTGCGCCAGGGTCAGGGGCCGGAGAACCCGTTCGGCTTTCCCGTGTTCGTCAAGCCCGCGCGGCTCGGCTCTTCGGTCGGCATCTCGAAGGCCAACGACGAGGAGGAGCTCGCCGCCGCGGTGGCGCTCGCGTTCGAGCACGATGACAAGGTGCTCGTCGAGGAGTTCGTCGACGGCGTCGAGGTCGAGTGCGGCGTCCTCGGCAACGAGCGCCCGGAGGCGTCGATCCCGGGCGAGATCGTCTCGCACGGCTTCGACGGGGCCGACTGGTACGACTACTCGGCGAAGTACGCGGAGGGCGGCATGGACCTCGTGATCCCTCCCCGGCTCGACGAGGCCACGATCGAGCGCGTGCAGGAGCTCGCGGTCAGGTCGTTCGTCGCCGGCGAGTGCGAGGGCATGGCGCGGGTCGACTTCTTCGTCAAGCCCGACGGCGAGGTGCTCGTGAACGAGTTGAACACGATCCCCGGCTTCACGGCGACGAGCGTCTACGCGAAGCTGTTCGCGGCCTCGGGCGTGCCGTATCCGGAGCTCGTCGACCGCCTCGTCCAGCTCGCGCTCGAGCGGCACGAGCGCCGCTCGCGCCTGAAGTTCTAGCTCCCCTTCGCCGTGACCTCGTTCACGTGCGCGCGGGAGAGCCCGCCGAGGTCGGTGATCCAGACGACGTAGTACTGGGCGTTCGCGCCCTGCAGCGGGAAGACGGTGCGACTGGAGACGGTTTGCGGCTTCGACACCTGCGTGAACGGGCCCGTCGCTGACGAGCCCGCCCTGATCACCGCCGTGTACCCCGCGGTGTCCGTCGTCACCGTCAGCTGCGTCAGCTTGCGCTGCGAGCCGGCGTCGAGGACGACGCCGACGCCGCTCTTGTTCAGCTGGCCGCCGTCGTAGGTCTCGGTCGTCCAGTACGTGGCCGGGTCGCCGTCCGCGGCGTAGCGCACCGCTTCCGGATGCTCGACCTGGTTGTCGCCCTCCGGGTCGTAGGACGCGGTGCCGGTCAGTCGAACCGCGACTGCCTGCGTGGTCGCCGTGGGCTTGTGGGTGACGCGCCGGGTGAGCTTCTCCCCGGCATCGGTGAAGGCGAAGACGGCGGCGAGGATCCCCACGAGCACCGCGACGCCGGCGAGGAGCAGGATGATCGGCCCCGCCAGCGGGCGGCCCTGGCTCGGCCCCGCCTGCCGGCGCTGCCGCCGCGGCCTGCGGCGCGGGGCGACGACCATCGTCTGCGCCCCCGAGGCAGCGGTCTCCCCCTCGAGGCACGCGACCAGCTCGTTGCAGAGCTCGTCCATCGACCGGAATCGGTCGCGCGGCTCCTTCGCCATCGCGCGCCGGATGGCGGCGTCGAGGCGCGGCGAGACGTCCGGGCGCCGCTCGCGCACGCTCGGCGGCGGCTCGTTGATGTGCCGCATCGCGACCGCGACGAAGTTGTCGCCCGGAAAGGGAACCTCGCCGGTCAGGAGCTCGTAGAGGACGGCGCCGAGGGAGTAGACGTCGCTCTGCGCGTCGGCGGGCCGGCCGCGCGCCTGCTCGGGGGCGATGTACTCGCTCGTCCCCATCACGGTCCCCGTCTGGGTGAGGCCGCCGTGGACGTCGAGCGACCGCGCGATCCCGAAATCGGTGACCTTCGCGCGCCCGTCGCCGTTCAGCAGCACGTTCTGCGGCTTCACGTCGCGGTGGACGAGCCCGTTCTCGTGCGCGAACCCGAGCGCGCGGGCGACCTGGAGCCCGAGCTCGATCGCCTCGCGCTCCGGGAGCGGCCCCTCCCGCTCGACGAGCGACTTCAGGTTCTCGCCGTCGATGTACTCGAAGACGATGAACTGGCGCCCGTCCTGCTCGCCACGGTCGATGACGGTGACGATGTTCGGGTGCGACAGCTGCGCGACCGCGCGGGCCTCGCGCCGGAAGCGCTCGACGTAGTCGCCGTCGGCCGTGTACTGGTCATGCATGACCTTCAGCGCCACGTCGCGCTCGAGCAGCTTGTCGTGGGCGCGGTAGACGCTCGACATGCCTCCGGCCCCGACGAGCTCCTCGAGCTCGTAGCGGTCCGCGATCAGCTCACCGACCACAGCTCTGAATTGTGCCCGTCGGACGGACGGCTAAGCCAGCGCGGCCTCGAGCGCCTGCTCCCAGACGCCGAGGGCCTCGTCCAGCTCCGCGTCGGAGATCACGAGCGGCACTAGCACCCGGATGCAGTTGCTGTAGATCCCGGACTTCAGCAGGAGCAGGCCGCGCTCGGCCGCCCCCTCCACCACCTGGCTCGCGAGGTCGGCGTCGGGCGCCTTCGACTCGCGGTCGCGCACCAGCTCGATCGCGAGCATCGCCCCGAGCCCGCGGACGTGTCCAATCGCGTCCCACCGCTCCTGCCAGGCGTGCATCCGCTCCCGGATGTGCTCGCCGATCGCGGCGCCGCGCTCGTTCAGGCTCTCCTCGTCGAAGACGTCGAGGACGGCGAGCGCGGCTGCCTGCGCGACCGGGTTGCCGACGTAGGTGCCGCCGACCGCCGAGTCGCCGGGGGCGTCCATGATCTCCGCCTTGCCCAGCACGCCGGAGAGCGGCAGGCCGGCCGCGATCGACTTCGCGATCGTGATCAGGTCGGGCTCGACGTCGTAGTGCTCGATGCCCCACATGCGGCCGGTGCGGCCGAAGCCCGTCTGCACCTCGTCG
>DASSQK010000157.1:0-2210 GCA_035702555.1 Gaiellaceae bacterium
GCCGGAACGGCCCCGGCCGGAGGGAGCGCATGAGCGCGGCCGCCGACCAGCGGCTGCTCGGCCGGGCGGCGCGGATCGCGACCGTCCTCGGCAAGTACGGCTTCAACGAGTCGCGCCGCGAGGACGACCCCCCGGAGCTGCGGGCGCGCCGCCTGCGCGAGGCCCTCGAGGAACTCGGACCGACCTTTGCGAAGCTCGGCCAGATCCTCTCGACGCGGCCCGACCTGATCCCGCCGGAGGCCGTCGCCGAGCTCGCGTCGCTGCAGGACCGCGTCACGCCGCTCGACGAGCACGAGGTCGTCAGCGTGATGGAGCAGGAGCTCCGGGTGCCGTGGGAGGACGTCTTCGCCTCGATCGAGCCCGAGCCGCTCGCCGCCGGGACGATCGGGCAGGTCCACCGCGCCGTCCTCGACACCGGCGAGCGCGTGGTCGTGAAGGTGCAGCGCCCGACCGCCGAGCAGGACATCCTGCGCGACCTCAGCCTGCTCGAGCTGTTTGCGCAGAAGACCGCCAACCGCGAGGCGCTGCGCAAGATCGTCGACCTCCCCGCCGCGATCGAGCACCTCTCCGACTCGCTCCGCCGCGAGCTGGACTTCCGCCTCGAGGGGGAGAACGTCGAGCGCCTCCGCTCGACCCTGACCGCCTTCCCGCGCCTCGACGCGCCGCGCGTCTACGGCGAGTTCACGACGAGCCGGCTGCTGGTGCTGGAGGAGATCCCGGGCGTCCCCGTGCGCGAGATCCCGGAGGGGCCCGAGCGCGCCGAGGCGGCCAGGCAGCTGCTCGAGTGCTACTACCGCCAGATCCTCGTCGAGGGCTTCTTCCACGCCGACCCGCACCCGGGGAACATGCTCTGGGCCGACGGGCGGATCTACTTCCTCGATTTCGGCATGGTCGGCGAGCTCTCTCCCGAGATGCGCGGCCAGCTGCTCCTGCTGCTGCTCGCCTTCTGGCAGGAGGACGTGCCGTTCCTGACGGAGGTCGTGCTGATCATGGCCGGTCCGGAGGCGGACGACGCGGACGCGGCCGGACTCGAGGCCGACCTGACGGAGCTCCTGCGCCGCTACCGGCACGCGTCGCTCGGCGAGATCTCGCTCGGGCCGCTGATGCAGGAGATCGCCCACACCTCGACCCAGCACGGCGTCCGGCTGCCCGCGCCGCTCGTGCTGACCGGCAAGGCGCTCGCGCAGATGCAGCTCGCCGCGACCGAGCTCGATCCCGAGCTCGACCCGTTCTCGGTCGTCGGGCGGTTCCTGCTGAAGAACCTGCTCACACGGGCCCAGGCGAGCGCCGACCCGAAGCGCCTCTTCTACGACGTGCAGAAGCTGAAGGTGCGCGGCGAGCGCCTGATCGAGTCGTTCGAGCGCATCAGCGGCGCGCGGCCCGGGCAGCGGCTGCAGGTCGACATCCGGGGGATCACGCCGCTCGAGCGAACGATCCGGATCGTCTCGCGACAGCTCGCGCTTGCGATCACGGCCGGCTCCGCCCTCGTGGCGTGCGGCTCGACGGCGGCCGCCCCGCACGTCGCGCGCTGGATCCCGATCGCCCTCGGCGTCGCGGGAGGCGTGCTCGCCCTCGTGCTGCTCTGGGATCTGATCCGCCGGCGCATCTAGCCGTCGCACGCACCCCTCAGGGCGTGGTCAGCGACCGGATGCGGCCCTTGCCGCGGACGTTCTCGGCCCAGGCGATTCGCTGGCCCTCGACCGAGAGCCCGATCGGCGTCCCCGCGGCGCGTGCGACGAGCTGCGGCTGCTGCCGCCGCAGCAGGTAGATCGCCTTGCCCGCCGAGTAGACGGCGCCGGCCGCGCTCACCGAGACGCGGTTCACCGTGACCGGCACGCGGGTGAAGACGCCCTCGCCGCCGCTCGCCCAGAAAGCGCCGTTCCGGGCGTCGTAGAGCTGGATCTGACGGCTGCCGTCGACGAACTCGAAGAGCACCGCCAGCTTCGGCCACGCGAGCGCGATCGACCGCGGAGTGCCGTCGGGGACGACGCTCGAGAGCAGGTGGCCGCCGAGGTCGTAGGCCTGCACGGGCGCGTACTCCGCGGCCCGCGGCGGCCCGATATCGGGGAAGAAGCGCGGCGTCTTGGCCGGCACCAGCGCGATCCGGCCGCTCGAGGCCGCGAGCAGGAACGGCGCAGGGAGTCCGGCCATGCGCACTGCCTTCGTCGTCACGCGCTGCACGCCGCCCTCGACGTCGATGCGGCGGCAGT
>DASSQK010000158.1:0-6574 GCA_035702555.1 Gaiellaceae bacterium
CGCACCGTGAAGCGCAGGTGGCCGCGGAGGCCGGCCGGCACGTGCCAGGTCGTCTCGGCGGTGCGGAACGGGTTCGCGTCGGCGAGCGGCGTCCAGATCGTCTTCAGGAGCCGGCGCCCGCGGAAGACGCGGATCACCTGCCTCGTCCTCCCGCGACCTTCGAGCACCCAGTACTCGAGCTTCGCGTCCTTCCCCCGCGTGCCGAGCGAATCGAAGGCGAGGAGCTTCGGCGGGCGACGGTCCGGCCCCAGGGACGGGGGCGTGCTGCCTCCGGGCTCGAAGGCGAAGGTGCCGATGTCGGGGGCGGTGTCCGGGTGGCGGCCCTCGCTCGCGGCGACGACGTTGAAGCCGGGGTCGGGATCCGGCCCGAGCGCCGAGCGCGGAATCGAGAAGCCGACCGTATTCGGTCCGGTCATGAAGCCTGTGCCCTCCCTGAGGCGCGTCGCCAGGAAGTCCCAGCCGTGGGCCCTGTACAGCACCGGCTCGGCCTCGCGCGCGTTCCCGCCGCCGACGAGCGCGACCTCGGCCTCGGTTCCGTAGTAGGCGCTGCCGGTGTCGGGGTTCTGGTCGAGGTCGAGGGCGACGAGCGGCCCGTCTTCCTGGAGGCCCGGGTTGCCGTTCACCGTCAGCTCGACGTCGATCTGGCCCGTCCACTCGGTCACCTTGACCTTGGTGATGTCGAGGGACGAACCCGCGTCTCCCTCCGGATCGGAGAAGGTCTTCGAGTACGTGGGCTGCGGCGGTGGGGGCGGTGCCTTCGGGTGCGCGCCTGTCGGAAGAGCAAAGCCGTCCTTCTGAGTGCTCCGGAAGGAGCTCCCCATCTTCGTGTCACGCGTGAGCACGCGGCCGTCGGCGTTCTCGACCGCAAGAGCGACCAGCCGCTTCCCGGGGTCCCAGTGGCCCTTCGGGATCTCGTAGATGAAGAACCCCGCGTCGATCGGTCTGGCCGCCCACGAGATCGGCGTGCGGTCGACGCTGCCGTCCTCGTAGTGGGCTGCGAGATTCGCCGCGCCGCGCGCCAGTGTGACGCCCTTGACGATCACGTGGACGTCGCGCGGCTCGCGAGTGTCCGGGCCCTTGCGGGAGGTCGATCCGGAGACGATGAGTGTCGCGTCAAATCTCGCAGTGCTGTGGGGCTTGCATTCCGAGCTGCTTACGGCCGTACTGCAGAAGCCGCCGTCCTTCGTCGGGGCGGCCCAAATGGTTTCGTGGCCGTAGCCCGGGATCGCGAGGGCGCTGACGAGGCGCGCCTTCGCGGGAAGCAGCCCCTTGACGCCGAGGGGGTCCTGGTTCGTGAAGTACTGCTGGATCACGTAGGGCGGCGGCTTGTCGGCGCCGAACAGGTGGGCGAGCTGATCGCGCAGCCCGAGCGCCGGCGTCGCCAGGAGCGTCGCGCCGAGCACGATCGCCGCGGCGACGAGCACGAGCGCCTTCCGTCCACGGTGTCGCTCCGGCTCGCGCGCGAGCTCGGCGCGGAGGTGCTGCGTACGTAGTGCGAGCCGGCCCTGCGGCAGGTCTCGAAGCGGCGGAGTCGGCTGCACGTAGCTCATCCCTTCACGCCCTCCCGGACGTTCGGCGTCTCGCCCGGCTCATGTCCGCTCGGCTCGTCGAGTTCCTCGAGCGAGCGCCTCACCCGCGAGAGCCGCGAGCGAACCGTCCCCACCGGGACGCCGAGCGCGAAGGCGGCGTCCTCGTAGCTCAGGTCGCCCCAGCCGCAGAGCACGAACACGTCCTGCTGGCCGCGCGGCAGTGTCTTCAGCAGCGCGAGCGCGTCGCGTATCCGGCGCTCGTCGTCGACGCGGAGGGCCACGTCGTCGCCGAAGTCGTTCTCCGGCCGAGGCGCCGGCACGCGTGCGAGCGCCGCGCGGTAGCGCCGCTCCGAGCGGCGTCGGTTGCGGACCACGTTCGTCGCGATCCCGTAGAGCCAGGGCAGCACCTTCCCCGGCGGAAGCTCCACGTCCCGGCGGCGCCAGGCCTCGAGGAAGACGACCGAGAGCAGGTCCTCGGCCGCGCTCCAGTCCCCGACGCGGCGGAAGCAGTAGTTGTAGATCGCCTTCGCGTGGCGCTCGAAGAGCGTCGCGAACGCCTCGGCATCGCCGCTTCGCGCAGACCACCAGAGGAGATCGTCCTGCTCCACCTTTCCCTGCTCATGTCCGGCGACTGCGTTCGGGTTCCGCGCGCTCACCCCATCAGCCGAGCCCGAGCCTTCCCGCGACCAACCGGACCGAGGCCTCGTCGATGGGGTCGAGGACGAGGATCGCCTCGTCGGCTCCTGCGTCGGCGAGCTCGTCCAGGTGGCGCGAGAGGCGGCCGACGTCGACCGGCGGCGCCTCGTCCTCGAGCGGCCGCTCGCCCCCGCCGCCGTCGACGCCGACGAGGACGCACGCGCTTCGCCGGAACGCGCCCTCGAAGCGCGAGCTCAGCTCGGCGAAGCCGTCCGGCGTGTTGCCGTACCACGAGTACCAGCAGTTCCACCAGTCGATGTGCGGCCCCGCCGCGGCCATCACCCGCGGGCCCGTGGTGCCGACCATGAGCGGGACTCGCCGAGCCGGGGGCGGCAGCAGCACCGCGTCCTCCACCCGGTGGTAGCGCCCCTCGAAGCTCACGCGCTCGCCGGCCAGCAGGCGGCGGACGATCTCGAACGCCTCCTCGAAGCGCGCGACCCGGTAGTCGAACGGGATCCCGAACGCCTGGAACTCGACCTCGTTCCAGCCGGTGCCGAGGCCGAGCACGAAGCGCCTGCCGGAGAGCTCGTCGATCGCGGCCGCCATCCGCGCGATCAGGCCCGGCGGGTGGAACGCGGTCGCGGCGACGAGCGGCCCCAGCCGCAGGCGCTCGGTCGACGCGGCGAGCGCCGCGAGGGTCGTCCACGCGTCCCACGGCCCGCGCTCGGCGCGGCCGTCGCCGCGGTAGAGCATGTGGTCGCCGAGCCAGATCGAGTCGAAGCCTCCGGCCTCGGCCGCGCGCGCGATCGCGAGCAGCTCCGGCCAGCGCACCTCGCGCTCGACCTCTGGGAGCTGCACGCCGACGTTCACCGGTCGAGATCCTCCGCCATCGTCAGGAACGGCACCTCCCCGAAGCGTTCGAAGCGCCGCACGTGGCGAGAGACGACCACGAAGCCTGCCCGCTCGTAGACGCGGCGCGCCCGCTCGTTGAACTCGGCGACGTGCAGGTAGACGCGGCGCGGCGCGTGCCGCTCGCGCGCGAAGGCGAGGCCGGCGAGGAAGAAGTCGAGCCCGAGGCCCCGGCCGACGAGGCCGGGCCGGAGGCCGAGCCCGTAGTCGAGCTCCGGCGGCTTGGGCTCGAAGTAGTAGAAGCCGACCAGCTCGCCCTGCTCGTCGCGGGCGACGAAGTACCGCTCCGGGTTCAGCACCGGGTCGACGTCGCCATCGTAGAAGTCGTACGGCGGCGGGTACCGCCACGAAGCCAGCTCGAGCTGGTCGTCCTCGGTGGCTTCCTCGATCTTGAGCGGCCCCAGGCCCGGCGTCGGCAACCCTCCCGGGAAGCATGTTCGCAGGACTGTCGGAGGAGCACTACCGGGGACGCGGGTCCCGGCGGACAAAGAAAAGGACGGCCCGTCGGCCGCCCTTGGTTGCGATTCCCGTCCGACTCTGCGGCCCAGGCGGCCGGTTCACGCCGACGCATGATGTGGCAGCCGGGCCTCTCGTTCCTCCCCTAGACGGGGGATCTTCTGCGGTCGTCATCGCGGGACGGACAAACAAGAAGCGGGGCCGCCGCCCGGCCCCGCTTCATGCTCCCGTGAGAGAGCCGCAGGTAAGTCATCAGGCCCCGCCGCATAGGGCCCTTCGTTTCTCCGAGGCGCCCCCGCCGCATCGGGGCGCGCTCTCGGTTGCACGAGGAGTATCGGGCGGGGGTGGGTGGTTGATCCATCACCCTTCTACGGTTGACTGCCGTACTTCACCGCGCCGGCCGAGCGCGGTCGCAGAAGGGCGTGAAGGTGTCCGCCGGCGATGCCCTACGGCGCGGCGAGGAACTCGCTCATCCCCGCGGCAGCTGCCCGCCGGGCGTGTTCGGGCCGAGGTCGTGCCCGTACTGGTCGTAGGAGTGGCCGTCGTCGCAGGCGACCACCCTGGTCGGGCCGGCGACCCACTGGTGACAGGCCCCGCGATCGTGCCCCGCGGTGCGAGCACGAGCCGGCCCGTACCCGCGACGGATGCGATGGCGACCACCAGCAGCAGGGCGAACCCGTGAACGACCCTCGCTCCATGCATCCCGCCCCCGATCCGCAGGAAACACCGGGCCGGCAGGATTGTCCGGGAGCGTCCCTAAGGTTTCGCCGTGAAAGTTCTCGGCATCGATCCAGGGACGGCTGCATGCGGGTTCGGGATCGTCCACGAAAGCGGAAGCCGCCTGAGGGCGGTGGAGTTCGGGTGCTGGCACACCCCGGCGCGGGAGCGGCCGGAGCTGCGTCTGAAGACGATCTTCGACGGCGTCGCGGCGCTGATCGAGGAGTTCACGCCGGATGCGGTCGCGCTCGAGGAGTCCTTCGTCGGCGCCGACGCCCGCACCGCACTCTCCGTCGGCCAGGCGCGCGGCGCCGTGCTGGTCGCCGCCGCGTCGTCCGGCATCGCGTGCGCTGAGTACGCGCCCTCGCGCGTGAAGCAGACCGTCTGCGGCTACGGCCGCGCTGAGAAGGCGCAGGTGCAGCGGATGGTCGCCGCGGTCCTCGGGCTGCGGAAGCCGCCGACGCCGCACCACGCGGCCGACGCGCTCGCGGTGGCGATCTGCCATGCGCTCGCGCCGCCGCTCCTGCGCGCGCAGGCGAGCTAGCGGCGCCGCAGGAACGTCCGCGGCCGTGCCTAACCTCTCGGTGTGATCTCGCGCCTGCGGGGAAGTGCTGTTGCGCGCTCCGGCGACCGGATCGTGCTCGACGTCGGCGGCGTCGGCTACGCGCTGGCCGTGACGCCGACCGCGGCACGGCTCGCCGAGCGCGGGGGAGAGGTCTCACTCGAGACGTACCTGCACGTGCGCGAGGACGCGCTCCAGCTCTACGGCTTCGGCGAGCCTGCGGAGCGCGAGCTGTTCCAGCACCTGCTGGCCGTCTCCGGGATCGGGCCGAAGGTCGCGCTGGCGATCGTCTCCGGCTCGCCGCCGGCCGACCTGCGCCGTGCGATCGCGCTGGAGGACACGGCGCGCTTCGAGGCGATCCCCGGGATCGGCAAGAAGACCGCCCAGCGCGTCGTGCTCGAGCTGAAGGAGAAGCTCGGCACGATGGACGAGCCGACCCCGATCGCCGGCAAGCCGCACGCGGTCGCCCGCGAGGCGCTGGTCGAGCTGGGCTGGTCGGTGACCGAGGCCGAGGAGGCGCTGGCCGCGACCGACCCGTCGCTGTCCCCCGAGGAGCGGGTGCGCCAGGCGTTGAGGGCGGCGGCGTGAGTAGTGCCGAGGCGCAGTTCCTCGCGCCCGACATCCGGCCCGACGAGGAGGAGCTCGACCGCTCGCTCCGCCCGCGCTCGCTCGACGAGTTCGTCGGGCAGGAGCGCGTCAAGGAGCAGCTCGCGATCGCGCTCGAGGCGACGCGGTCGCGCGGCGAGGCCCTCGACCATCTGCTGCTGATCGGCCCGCCCGGCCTCGGTAAGACCAGCCTCGCGTTCATCGTCCAGCAGGAGCTCGGCGTCGGCCTCCGCTCGGCGGCCGGGCCCGCGCTGGAGCGGAAGGGCGACGTGGCCGCGATCCTCACCGGCCTCGGGGAGCGCGACGTGCTGTTCATCGACGAGATCCACCGCCTCGGCCGCGCCGTCGAGGAGATCCTCTACCCGGCGCTCGAGGACTTCCGGCTCGACATCGTCGTCGGCCAGGGCCCGGCGGCGCGCACGCTGACTCTCGACCTGCCGCCGTTCACGCTCATCGGCGCGACCACGCGCACGGGCCTGCTGACGACGCCGCTGCGCGACCGCTTCGGCATGACGTTCCGGCTCGAGCACTACGAGCCGCACGAGCTCGCCCGCATCGTCCGCCGCTCGGCCCGCATCCTCGCCGTCGAGATCGACGACGAGGCTGCGGCGGAGATCTCGCGCCGCTCGCGCGGGACGCCGCGGATCGCGAACCGGATCCTGCGCCGTGTGCGGGACGTCGCCGAGGTCCGGCACGAGGGCGCGATCACTACGCCGGTCGCCCGCGAGGCGCTCGACCTGCTGGAGGTCGACGAGCTGGGGCTCGAGCGCACAGACCGCGCGCTGCTGCGCACGGTCGTGGAGAAGTTCGAAGGCGGGCCGGTCGGCCTCTCGACGCTGGCCGTCGCGCTCGGCGAGGAGCCGGACACGATCGAGGACGTGTACGAGCCGTACCTGCTCCAGCTCGGCTTCCTCCAGCGCACGCCGCGGGGCCGGGTGGTGACGAAGCTCGGGCGCAAGCACGTCGGGGCCGCGGACGTGCCCGACCGCACGCTCTTCTAGTGTCGGACCTCTGGCTCCCCGGCGCGTCGGGCTCGGTCGACGACCTCGTTGCGCGCGTGCAGCTGCGGATCGAGGCGTTCGCTGAGCGGACGGGCCACCCGCCGGTGGTCGAGGTCGAGCTCCGCGACGGCTCGACGACGATCCTGCAGTCGCTCGAT
>DASSQK010000159.1:0-3187 GCA_035702555.1 Gaiellaceae bacterium
ACGGTCAACACGCCGAAGGATCTGCGCGTGGCGACCGACTACCTCCAGGAGCACCCCGGGTGGCCCGGGACCTCGCGTGCGTGATCGCACAATGGTAGGTTCGCCCGGCCCATGGCAGGGCGTGATCACTTGACCTCTCCGAACCTCGGTGGCCTGGACCGGTTCGCCGCGGAGCCCGAGAAGGTCGAGAAGCCGTGGGGACACGAGCTGATCTGGTCGAAGACCGACCGCTACGCGGGAAAGATCCTGTTCGTCAAGGCGGGCGAGTCCCTCAGCCTGCAGTTCCACAAGGTCAAGGACGAGGCCTGGTACATCCTCTCCGGGCGCGCGGAGCTCGAGCTCGGCGGGCCGGGCGAGAGCATGCTCAACAGCGAGGTGGTCGCCGCGGGCGCCGCCTTCCACTTCCCGCCGGGGACGGTGCACCGCGTGACGGCCGTCGAGGACACGACGATCTTCGAGGTCTCCACCCCCGAGCTCGAGGACGTCGTCCGGCTCGAAGACCGCTACGGGCGCAAGGGCACGAGCGAAGCCTGACACATCCGTGTTAGGGTTCCGGCCGTGCGGACGGCAACGGTCGGCCAGGCGTCGCAGCAGACGGGGTGGTCCCCGCGAATGTTGCGCTACATCGAGCGCCTCGGGCTCGTCGTCCCACGGCGGACCGGCTCGCGCTACCGCGCGTACGGCCTGCTCGAGCTGAACCAGCTGCGATCGCTGCAGGAGCTGCGTCGCCGGTTCGGCGTGGAGCTGCGCGACCTCGCGTTCGCTGCGCGGCTGCGCCGTGAGCCGGACCTGCGCGGGGCGGTCGACAGCTGGCTCGCCGGAACCGAATTGAGCGCGCTCGACTGGGAGCAGCGCAAGCACGAGCGGCTGCTGGCCGCCTGATTCCAACGCGAAGGAGCGAGATGGCAACGACGAGGCGACACGACGTGAAGGATCTGACGCTGGCCACCGAAGGCCGCAGCCGGATCGAGTGGGCCGACCGGCAGATGCCGGTCCTGGCGGCGATCCGGGAGCGCTTCGAGCGCGAGCAGCCGCTCGCCGGCTACCGCGTCGCCGCGTGCCTGCACGTGACGAGCGAGACCGCGAACCTGATGCGCACGCTCAAGGACGGCGGCGCCGACGTCGTGCTGTGCGCGTCGAACCCGCTCTCGACGCAGGACGACGTCGCCGCGGCGCTCGTCGACGAGTTCGACATCTCCGTCTTCGCGATCAAGGGCGAGGACAACGACACCTACTACCAGCACATCGAGGCCGCGGTCGACCACAAGCCGCAGCTGACGATGGACGACGGCGCCGACGTGATCGGCGTGCTGCACTCCCACCGGCGGGAACAGCTCGGCGACATCCTCGGCGGCACCGAGGAGACGACGACCGGCGTCATCCGCCTGCGGGCGCTCGAGCGCGACGGCGCGCTCGGGTTCCCGGTCATCGCCGTCAACGACGCGCTGACGAAGCACCTCTTCGACAACCGCTACGGCACCGGCCAGTCGACGATCGACGGGATCGTGCGTGCGACGAACATCCTGCTCGCCGGGCGGACGTTCGTCGTGGCCGGCTACGGGTGGTGCGGCCGCGGCGTCGCGATGCGCGCCAAGGGCATGGGCGCGCACGTCGTCGTCACCGAGGTCGATCCGCTGCGGGCGCTCGAGGCCGTGATGGACGGCTTCCAGGTGCAGCCGATGGAGCAGGCGGCGCAGGTGGGCGACATCTTCGTCACCGCCACCGGCGACAAGGCGGTGATCACGCGCGACCACATCCTCGCGATGAAGGACGGCGCGATTCTCGCCAACACCGGGCACTTCAACGTCGAGATCGAGATCCCGGCGCTGCGGTCGCTGGCCACCGACACGCGGACCCTGCGGCAGTTCGTCGACGAGTTCACGCTCGAGGACGGCCGCCGCGTGTACCTGATCGCCGACGGCCGCCTGGTGAACCTCTCCGCCGCCGAAGGCCACCCGGCGCAGGTGATGGACATGTCGTTCGCGAACCAGGCCCTGTCGGCCGAGTACGTGGTTCAGAACGCTGCGAGCCTCGAGAAGAAGGTCTATCCGGTGCCGACGGAGATCGACCAGGAGATCGCGCGCCTGAAGCTCGAGACGATGGGCGTCCAGATCGACCGGCTGACGGAGGAGCAGGCGAAGTATCTCGCCTCCTGGGACGAGGGCACGTAGGCGGCGGGCGGGTCGAGACCGCGCGCGAGGCGGACTAGAGTCAGGCCGTGCTCGAGCCCGAGTCGATCATCCGCCTGGAGGACGACCGTGTAGTCCTGCTCGACCAGCGCCGGCTGCCCGACGAGCAGGTCGAGCTGGCCTGCGGCTCGGCGGCCGAGGTCGCCGAGGCGATTCGGTCGCTCGCCGTCCGGGGCGCTCCCGCGATCGGGGTCGCGGCGGCGTACGGGTACGCGCTGGCGGCCGCGCGCGGCGAGGATCTCGAGGCGGCTGCCGCAGTCCTGGGCTCAGCGCGCCCGACGGCGGTCAACCTCGCCTGGGCGCTGCGCGAGGTTCGAGCGGCCTCAGACCCGGCGGCGCGGGCGCGCGAGCTGCACGTCGAGGAAGTCGAGCGCTGCCGCCGCATGAGCGAGCACGCCGCGTCGCTCGTCGGTGACGGGTCGCGCGCGCTGACGCACTGCAACACGGGAGCGCTCGCGACCGGCGGCGTCGGCACCGCGCTCGGCGCCCTCCGCGAGGCCTGGGCACGCGGGCTGCTGCGGCACGTCTTCGTCGACGAGACGCGGCCGCTCCTGCAGGGCGCGCGCTTGACCGCCTGGGAGCTCGAGTCCGACGGGATCCCGCACACGGTCATCGCCGACTCCGCGGCCGGCGCGCTGCTCGCCGCGGGTGAGGTCGACTGCGTCTTCGTCGGCGCCGACCGGATCGCGGCCAACGGGGACACGGCGAACAAGGTCGGGACGTACCCGCTCGCCGTGCTGGCCGCCCGGCACGAGGTGCCGTTTTTCGTCGTGGCGCCGTCGTCGTCGGTCGACCTGAGCGCCGCGAGTGGCGCGGAGATCCCGATCGAGCAGCGCGACCCGGCCGAGGTGAACACCCGCTTCGGCGCCTGGAACCCTGCGTTCGACATCACCCCTGCGGCGCTGATCACCGCGATCGTCACCGAGCGCGGCGTGCACCGGGAGCCGTACGCAGAGTCGCTCGGCAGCGCGGTGTCTGCATGAAGGCCGTCGTCCTCG
>DASSQK010000160.1:0-4494 GCA_035702555.1 Gaiellaceae bacterium
GACGTCGCGGTCGTCGTCGGCGCGAACGACGTCGTCAACCCCGACGCCCGCTCGAACCAGGGCTCCCCGATCTACGGCATGCCGATCCTGAACGTCGACGACGCGCAGAGCGTCGTCGTCCTCAAGCGGTCGATGAACCCGGGGTTCGCGGGCATCGAGAATCCGCTCTTCTACAACCCGAAGACGGTGATGCTGTTCGGCGACGCGAAGGCCTCGATCGACAAGCTCATCGCCGACGTCAAGAACGTCTGATGGCCATCACGGGCGCTCACGTCCTCCTCTTCAGCTCCGAGGCGGAGGAGCTGCGGGCGACGCTGCGCGACGTCCTGGGTTGGGACTTCGTCGAGGCGCACCCCGGCTGGCTCATGTTCGCGCTGCCGCCGGCCGAGCTGGGAGTTCATCCGTCCGACGGCGAAACGGAGCACGAGCTCTGGCTGATCTGCGACGACCTTGACTCCACGGTCACCGAGCTTCGCGGTAAAGACATCGAGTTCGTCGGCGAGCCCGGCGACGAAGACTTCGGACGCTGGATCCGGATGCGGCTGCCGGGCGGTGTCGAGATTCCGCTCTACGAGCCCAAGCACTCGCTCGCGATCGACGTCTAGGCCGTGAGGCCGAGCGCCGCCAGCTGGGCGCGGCTGGGCGCGCTCAGACCGAGCCCGTCGAGCTCGTGGCCCGCGAACCAACCGACCTCCTGCGTCTCGTCGTCGCCCGCTCGCGGCGTTCCGCCGACTATCTCGGCCTCGAAGACGATTGGGACGATGCCGATCTCGTCGCCGTTCGTGTAGCGCCTGCGGTAGTCCGGGCCGCCGAACGCGCCGGCAATCCGGAGCGTCCTGATCTCGACCGACGCCTCTTCGCGACACTCTCGCCGCACGGCGTCCTCGGGGCTCTCGTCGGGATCGATCGCTCCGCCCGGCAGCTGCCAGGGCCCGTCGACGTGCCGGACGAGCAGGAGCCGTCCGGCGTCGTCCCGGATGAGAGCGGACACCGTCGGCATGAGCAGGTAGTCGTGGCCGATCTTCTCGCGCAGGTCGCGGACGTAGTCGGAGATCCCCATCAGGAGAAGCGTGCCGGATCGAGGAGCTCGAGCTGCGGCGAGTCACGTCCCAGCAGCGCGTCCGCCACGAGCTCGCCGCAGGCGAAGCCGGGCACGTTGCCGTGGCCCGAATAGCCGCCGGCGACCCAGACGCGGCCGTCGCGACCGGGGACCGGACCGACGAGCGGCAGCATGTCCTGCGTCAGTCCGAAGATGCCCGCCCAGCGGTGCGTGATCTCGACCTTCTCACCGGTGAGCTCGTGGAGGAACGATTCGAGGGAGGACTGGATCGCCGGCGTCGTCTCCTCCACGTCGGTGAGCTCGTCGAGGATCGAGACGTCGCGGAAGCCGCCGAGCACGATCCGCCGGTCCGGGAGCTGCTGCCAGTAGTCGAAGCCCTGCCGCGCGTAGTGCGGCCGGTCGTAGAGGACGCGGTCGAGCGGCGCGCTCGCGATCACCTGGCCCCGCGTCGGCCAGATGAGGTCCGCAAGCTCGGGGATCAGACCGTGCCCGTAGCCGTCGGTTGCGACGAGTACGCGTTCGGCGTCGAGCGCGTCGACGTCGTCCACCGCGTCGTGCTCGCGGATCTCGGCTCCCGCCGCGGCGGCGCGCGCCGCCAGACGGCGGACGAAGCGTGCAGGCTGGATCGACCCGCCGCCGGGACGGGAGATGGCACCGAGGAAGCGACCCGCCGCGCCTCCGGGCACGTCATCGAGCCATTGGGCCTCGAAGCCGTCCTCGCGGAGCGCCTCGTACTCGAGGCGGATGCCGTCCCGCTCCTCCTCGTCGGCGGCGAGCCGGTAGCTGCCCGGGCGGCGCAGCGCGTCTCCGGCGAGCTCTTCCATCCGGTCAAGGGCCTCCTCCGTCCAGCGCCAGAGTGCGGCCGCCTCCTCCGCGCCGTACGTCTCGCGGGCGACGTCGTAGCGAGCCGCACCCCCGGGCAGAGCGAAGCCGCCGTTACGGCCGCTCGCGCCCTCCGCGATCGCTCGCGCGTCGTGGATCCGCACGCGGAGCCCTGCCTCCGCGAGCCGCAGTGCGGCGGAGCATCCGGTGACTCCACCACCGACGATTGCGACGTCGACGCGGCCGTCGAACGCCCGGTCTTCACGTGGCGGTACAGGATCTTCGAGCCAGTACGGGTTCAGGACGTGGAACGGTAGACGCCGTCGTGGACGGCGACGCGTCCCTCGATCTCGAGCTCGACGAGCGTGCGCGCGATCTCGTCGACACCGAGGCCGGTGCTGCGCACGAGCTCGTCCGCACTTGCCGGCAGGAGATCGAGGAGCGGTGACCGCTCGCCCGGCTCGGGCTCCTCGGGCTCGATCCCGAACGAGGCGAGCACGTCCGCTGCGCTCGTCAGCGGCGCCGCGCCCAGCTTGAGCAGCGCGTTCGTGCCCGCGGAGAGCGAGCTCGTGATCTCGCCCGGCACCGCGAAGACTTCCCGCCCCTCCTCCAGGGCCAGATCCGCCGTGATGAGCGCACCGCTGCGCTCGCGCGCCTCGACGACGACCGTCGTCGCGCACAGCCCGGCGACGATGCGGTTGCGCGCCGGGAAGCGCCACGGCGCCGGCTCGACCCCCGGCGCGTACTCGGCGACGATGAGGCCCTTCGTTGCGACGCGCCGTGCGAGCTCGGCGTGAGCCGCGGGATAGTCGCGGTCGATGCCGCAGCCGAGAACGGCGACGGTCGTTCCCTCCGCCGCGAGCGCCCCGCGGTGCGCCTCGGCGTCGATCCCACGGGCGAGCCCGCTCACGACGACGAGCCCCGCGGCGGCGAGCTCGCTTCCCAGCCTGCGGGCGACGGAGGCGCCGTAGCCCGAGCATGCGCGGGCTCCCACGATCGCGACCGCGGGTCGAGACAGGAGCTCGGGCTCTGCTTCGCCGCGCAGGAAGAGCCCCGGAGGCGGGTCGTGGATCGCGCGCAGGAGCGACGGAAAGCCCGTCGCGGAGCGCGCGAGGAAGCGGTGGCCTCCTGCCGCGAGCCTCTCGAGGTACGCGCGCTCGTCGAAGCGCCGCTCGAACGTGCGCCAGCGCTCGCCGCGCGGCGGCCGGACGTGATGCGTTCCGGTCTCGGAGGCGAACGCCGCCAGCGCGAGCTCAGACATTCGACAGCTCGTCCGGCGAGCGATAGGACAGAGCCTCCGCCACGTGCTCGGGCCGAACGGAGCCGGACTCCGCGAGCGCCGCGACCGTGCGGGCGACGCGGCCGACGCGCGCATAGCCTCGACCCGAGAGGTGCAGCCGGTCTGCCGCCCGGCGCAGGAGCGCGTCGGCTTCGCGATCACGGCTCGGCGCCTTCGCAGCAAGCCGTTCACAGGCAGCGGCGACCCGCGCGGCAACCGTCGTCGATCCCTCGCCGGGCGCCGCAGCGAGCTCCTCCCCGCGCACGCGCGGCATCGCGAGGACGAGGTCGAAGCGGTCGAGGAGCGCGCGCGAAAGCTTGTCGCGGTAGCGCGCAAGCCTCTGGGCGGAGCAGCTGCACTGCGCAGCCGGGTCGCCGCGGCCCCCGCACGGGCAGAGATTCATCGTCGCGACGAGCTGGAACCGAGCCGGGAAGACGACACGACCTGCAGCGCGCGAGACGGAGACGAAGCCGTCCTCGAGCGGTTGCCGCAGGGCCTCGAGCGCGGGCCGCTGGAACTCCGCGAGCTCGTCGAGCAGAAGCACGCCGCGATGCGCGAGGCTCGCCTCCCCCGGCCGCAGGTGCGGACCGCCGCCGACGATCGCGGCGGTCGAGGCGCTGTGGTGCGGTGCGCGAAAGGGCGCTCGCGAGACGAGCGGATGCTCGCCGTCCACGAGCCCGGCGACCGAATGGATCCGGGTCACCTCGAGCGCCGCGTCGGGCTCCAGCGGCGGGAGGATCCCCGGGAGCCGGCGCGCGAGCATCGTCTTTCCGGTCCCGGGCGGCCCGCCGAGAAGGACGTTGTGTCCGCCCGCAGCGGCGAGCTCGAGCGCGCGGCGCGCGCGCTCCTGGCCGCGAACGTCCGCGAGGTCGGGCGGCCGCGCCGCGCCGTGGCCGTTCGCCGCGAGCAGCGGCGGCTCGGCCTCCAGCTCACGCTCGCCGCGAAGATACGCGACGGCCTCGGCGAGGTGCCGGATCGGGATCGCGGCGACACCGGCGAGGGCGGCCTCCCGCGCCGAGTCCGCCGGACAGAGGAGACGCTCCGCGCCGAGCCGCCGGGCACCCTCCGCGACGGCGAGAACGCCGCCGACCCGCCGCAGGCGGCCGTCGAGCGCGAGCTCTCCGACCGCTGCGGTGCCCTCGAGCGCGCTGCGCGGCACCTGCTGCGACGCCGCGAGCAGCGCAAGCGCGATCGGCAGGTCGAACCCCGACCCCTCCTTCCGCAGCTCCGCCGGCGCGAGGTTGACCGTGATGCGGCCTGTCGGAAAGCTCAGCTCGGCGGCGGAGATCCCGCTTCGGACCCGTTCCCGCGCCTCCTGGCAGGCGCGGTCGGC
>DASSQK010000161.1:0-2904 GCA_035702555.1 Gaiellaceae bacterium
CGGCTCGTCCTCGTGCCGCTGACCGTCCGGCAGATCCACTCGATGCAGAACCTCCAGCGGCACGCGCCGCAGATGAAGGAGATCCAGAAGAAGTACAAGGCCGACAAGAAGCGGCAGCAGGAAGAGCTGATGAAGTTCTACCGCGAGAACAACATCAACCCGGCCGCCTCGTGCCTGCCGCTGCTGGCGCAGTTTCCGGTCTTCATCGCGCTGTACCTCGTGCTCAAGCACTTCCCGCACGAGCCCGGGGACAACCTCGACTGGCTCGGCCTCTGGAACATCACGGCGAAGGCGTCGGAGGGCTGGGGGCCGGTGCTCGTCGCCGTCTACGCGGCCAGCCAGCTCGCGTCGAGCTACTTCATGAGCGCGACGGCCGACCGCGCGCAGCGGATCATGCTGCTCGTCCTGCCGATCGCGTTCATCCCCTTCATCATCCACTTCAAGGTCGGCCTCGTCCTCTACTGGATGACCACGAACCTCTGGACGGTCGGCCAGGGCCTGATCACGCGCCGGCTGATGCCGCGCCCGGCCACCCCCGAGCGCCGGTCTTCGAGAACGCCGCCGCGCGAGACCGCGCCCGCGCCTGCGGTCGCACCCGAGCAGAAGGCCGAGCCCACCCCTTCGCAGGGCGGCGGATCGTCGGAGCCGCGCCGCGTCAAGCGCAAGAAGAAGAAGGCGAGACCGCGGCGATGACGGACGCTCTGCAGGTCGAGGCCACCGGCGAGACCGTCGGCGAGGCCAAGTGGGCGGCGCTGCGCGAGCTCGAGAAGCTGCAGCCGGGGGTCGACAAGGCGGCCGTGCGCTTCCAGGTCGTTTCCGAGGGCGAGCGCGGCCTGCTCGGCGTCGGCTACGCGCCCGCGCGTGTCGTCGCCTCGGTCGACCCGGACGCGGTGATCGAGGCACCGGCCGTCGAGCCGGGCGAGGAGAGCGAGCAGGCGGGGGAGGTGCGGGAGGTCGTCGAGCGGATCCTCGACGCGATCGGCGTCCAGGCGCGGATCGAGATCGCCGAGACCGACGAGACGCTGACGGCGACGATCGTCGGCCGCGAGCTCGGCCTCGCGATCGGCAAGCACGGGCAGACGATCGACGCGATCCAGTACCTCGCCAACGCCGCCGTCTGGCGCGGCCGTGGCGACGAGCGGAGGGCCGTGGTGGTCGACGCCGCCGGCTACCGTGCCCGCCGCGAGGCGGCGCTCGAGTCGCTCGCGAAGCGCAGCGCCGAGCGGGCGATCTCGTCGGGGCGGTCGGTCGAGCTCGACCCGATGACCGCGGTCGAGCGCAAGGTCGTCCACGTGGTGCTGAAGGAGGCGGACGGCGTCGTCACGCGGAGCGAGGGCACCGAGCCGAACCGCTTCGTCGTGATCGATCCGGTGTGATCGATCGCTGGCTGGCCGACCTCGTCGCGACACCAGGGCTGACCGCCGTCTCCGGCGAGGAGGCGCGGCGGGTGCACGTCGACGAGAGCCTGGCAGCGCTCGAGGTGGTGCGGCGGTACGAGGGGCCGATCGTCGACGTGGGGTCGGGCGGCGGCGCGCCGGGAATCCCGCTGGCCCACGCACTGCCGGATCGCGAGGTGACGCTGCTCGAGGCGACGCGGCGGAAGTGCGAGTTCCTCGAGCGCTGGGCGCGGGAGCTGCCGAACGTGCAGGTCGTGTGCGGCCGTGCCGAGGAGCAGCCGGTGGACGCCTGGGGCGTGGCCGTGGCGAAGGCGCTGGCGCCGCCGCCGGTCGCCGCGGAGTGGTGCCTGCCGCTCGTCGCGCCGGGGGGAGCCGCGGTCGTGTACGTCGGCCCCACGGCGCAGGCCGACCGGGTCGCGCAGGTGGCCGAGCGGCTCGCCGCCGAGCTCGCGGAGCCGTCGCCGGGGCTGCTCGTCCTGCGCAAGCTCGGTCCGACGCCGCCCGGGTTTCCGCGCCGCCCCGGGCTCGCACGGAAGCGCCCGCTCGCCTGAGGTGTGACCGCCGCCGTGCGGGGAATCTGCGGGCATGCACCTGACGCAGCTCGCGCTCCAGGCCTACCTTGCGAGAGTCCGGCCGGCCGCCGTCGAGCGGCACCTTCGCCTGTGCAGCGGGTGCGCGTTTCGTCTCTCGGACGTGCTGGCCGCGTCGGGGCACTGGGAGCGGCGCGGCCCGCTTCAGCGTCTCGTCTGGATCGATCAGGCGCCGACGCTCGATACGACGCTCGACACGACGCTCGACCGGATCCTCTCGGAGCGCGACGCCGCGTAGCCACGTCCGGTCGCGTCCGGAGAATGGTGGCATGCCCGGCCGGGTCTACGCGCTTGCGAACCAGAAGGGCGGCGTCGGCAAGACGACGACCGCGATCAACCTCGCCGCCTGCCTCGCGGAGGCGGGCGAGCGGACGCTCGTGGTCGACCTCGACCCGCAGGCGAACGCGACGTCGGGCCTCGGCGAGCGCGCCAACGGCACTTCGTCGCTCGACCTGCTCGACGGGATCCCGCTGCCGAAGCTCGCGAAGCCGACGCGTTTCGCGGGGCTCGACCTCGTGCCGGCGAAACCGGAGCTCGCGGGCGCCGCGGTGGAGCTGGCACGCCGGGACGACGGCGAGCGGTACCTCGCCGAGTCCCTCGCCGGCGCCGCGTCCGACTACGCCTTCGTCTTCGTCGACTGTCCCCCCTCGCTGGGGCCGCTGACGGTCAACGCGCTCGCTGCGGCCGACCGCGTGCTGGTGCCGGTGCAGGCCGAGTACTACGCGCTCGAGGGGCTCGCGCAGCTGGTCGGCTCGGTCGAGCTCGTGCGCTCGCGTCTGAACCCGCGGCTCGCGCTCGGCGGCGTGCTGCTGACGATGGTCGACCGCCGCACGCGGCTGGCCGCCGACGTAGCCGAGGAGGTGCGCCGGCACTTCGGGGAGCTCGTCTTCCGCACGTCGGTGCCGCGCTCGGTGCGG
>DASSQK010000162.1:0-4879 GCA_035702555.1 Gaiellaceae bacterium
CGAAGCAGAGCGCTAACCGCCAGCCGCGGTCACGTCGAGGCGACTCGCCCATTGGCGAGAGCGCCGGCCGGTAGTACATTCGATGTGCCGTCGACCGGGGGACCGCCTTGGCTGACACGGAACCGCCTGCCGGCTCCGACAATTCCGACTCGAGCGGGGGCCTCAGCGCCTTCCTCAACACCACGCCGAAGATGATCAGCGGGGTGGCGGCGCTGATCGGCGCCGTGACCGGCCTCGTGATCGCGCTCAACAAGGCCGGTGTCGTCGGAAGCGACAATGCGGCCAGCACGGTGTCGACGACGCAGACCGGCGGCACCACGACGAACGCAGGCACGGCGCTGTTCGGGCCGAAGACCCAGGGCGGAGGGGACGGTCGGGTGTGGGTCGAGAACGGCACGCTCTACATCAACGCCCGCGAACGGCAGCACGGGGTGCGGGTGCTCGCGGATCAGGACAATCCGCCCGCCGACGTCTCGCTGAGCTCGTCCGTGAAGTGGGTCAGCGGGGAGCGCGATTGGAGCTTCTCGGTCCTCTGCCGCTTTCGGGACAGCAGGAACTTCTACCTCCTCGGGGTGATTCCGCCCAAGCGCCTGTACAACATCGCCGTGTACCGCGCCGGGCATCTGCGCTCCTTGAGCGGCCTCCGACCGAGCGACGCCATCAGAAAGGACCAGAACAACGTGACGGCGACCTGCACGGGAAGCGATCCGACGGTGCTCAGCCTGAAGGTGAACGGTGAGACCGTGAAGACCGTCTACGTCCCCAACGGGCTCGACGGCGGAAACGTCGGCGTCCGAGCGGGCTCGGCGGTGGGCCCGGTGACGACCGCGTTCGACGATCTGGACCTGGAGCCGCGCTAGCGCTAGCCGAGCACGCTCGGGGAACTGTGACGAGTCTGTGCCGATCGCGGGGGTCGGCTGAGCGCGGCGCTATGCTCGCGCTCGTGCGTCGCCGCCCCGGCCGGAAGCTCCTCCAGTTCGACCGTAAGCTCGGTGCGCGGTTCGTCGCGGGCGCCGACGAGGCGGGGCGAGGGCCGCTCGCCGGGCCGCTCCTCGTGGCCGGCGTCCTGCTCGACTACGCGCGGCTGCGCGACCACAAGGTGCGCCCGCTCGCATGCCTGAACGACTCGAAGCAGTGCAGCGAGGCCGAGCGCGAGGAGCTCTACCGCGCCGTGCTCGGGTGCGCCGAGCGCGTCGTCGTGCGCGCCGTTCCGGCAACGCAGATCGACCGCGAGGGCCTGCACCGCTCCAACCTCGCGGGCCTGCGGGCGGTGCTGTCGGAGCTCGCGCCGCCGGCCGAGGTCTGCCTCGTCGACGGCTTCCGGCTCGGGCCGCAAGCGCCGGAGCACCGGGCGGTCGTCGACGGCGACGAGAAGAGCGCGGCGATCGCGGCCGCGTCGATCATCGCGAAGGTGACGCGCGACCGCATGATGCGGCGGGTCGACGCGCTCTATCCGGCCTACGGCTTCCGCTCCCACGTCGGCTACATCACCCCGAGCCATACCGCCGTCGTGCGGGAGGTCGGGCCGTCGGACCTCCACCGCCGCTCCTGGCGTGCGCGCGCGTACATGACGGACGACGAGCTTGCGGAACTCGTCCGAGCAGAGAGCGCTTAGGCGCTACCGCCTCCGCGGCTACCGCATCCTCGGGACGAACGTCTGGATCGGCGGCTACGAGCTCGACCTCGTCGTGCGGCGCGGGCGCGCGCTCGTGTTCGTGGAGGTGAAGTCGAAGAGCGGGAACCGCGTCGGCGACCCGCTCGAGATGGTCGGCCCGGAGAAGCAGCGGCGCCTGCGGCAGGCGGCGGAGGCGTGGCTCGCCGCCCATCCGGAGGCGGCGGGCCTGGAGGCGCGCTTCGACGTCGTGGCCGTCCGCGGCAGCCGTCTCGAGTGCCTCAGGCAGGCGTTCTGAGCGCGTTGTCGAACCGGGCTGAGCCGTGGCCTCGACCCAGGACGCGCTCTACCGTCGCATCGACCTCGACCTCTCCTGGTCGGAGCGCGAGCTGCCCGAGCGCGAGCGGACGAAGCACGTCCACCGGCTCCATCCGTACCTCGGGAAGTTCATCCCGCAGCTCGTCGAGGCGCTGCTCGAGCGGCACCTGCCGGGCGGCGGCCGCGTGCTCGACCCGTTCGCGGGCTCGGGCACGACGCTGGTCCAGGCGCTCGAGTCCGGCTACGACGCGTGCGGCTCGGACGTCGCGCCGTTCAACTGCCTGCTGATGCGCGTGAAGACGCGGGAGTACAACCCGTTCGTGCTCGAGACGGAGCTGCGCGACGCGCTGGCGCGGCTCGACCGCTTCGAGCTCGTCCGGCCCGCCGGCCCGCGCTCGAGGTTCGTGCGGGACTGGTACGCGCCGAAAGCGGCGGCGGAGCTGCTCTTCTTCCGCGGGCTGGTCGAGGACTACGAGCACGCCGACGTGTTGCGGGTCGTGCTCGCACGCGCGGCGCGGTCGGCGCGGCGGACGACGCACTTCGACCTCGACTTCCCCCGCACGCCGCAGCGGACGCCGTACTGGTGCCACAAGCACCGGCGCGAGTGCCGCCCGGTCGAGGAGGCGCGACGGTTCCTGCGGCGCTACGCGCTCGACACGCTCACGCGCGTGAAGGCATTCGCACGGGTGCGGGCGCGCGGGCGGGAGGCGGCGGTGCTGCACGGCGACGCGCGGGAGCTGGACTTCGGCGGCGGCTTCGACGGCGCCGTCACGTCGCCCCCGTACCCGGGGCTGATCGACTACCACGAGCAGCACCGGTACGCGTACGAGCTCCTCGGGCTCGACGAGTGCCGCGAGCTCGAGCTCGGCAAGGGATCGTCGCGGGCGGCCCTGCGGTCGTACGTCGACGGGGTGGCGGCGGTATTCGCGAACGTTCGCGGGTCGCTGCGGCCCGGCGCGCCGGTGGTGATCGTGATCAACGACCGGCGCGAGCTCTACCCGGAGATCCTCGAGCTCGCCGGGCTGCGGCTGGAGGAGCGGTACCGGCGGCACGTGAACCGACGCACCGGCCGCCGCGCGGGCGAGTTCTTCGAGGATGTGCTCGTGGCGCGCGTGCCCGGCTAGTCGCCGGGCCGGGTTCGCTCAGCCGAGCAGGCGCTTGAGCGCGAGCGCGGCGACCGAGGCGGTCGCCGCGAGCGCGACCACGTCGGTCCGGGTGAGGATCCGCCTGAACTCGGCGCGGTCGTCGCGCACCTCGATATAGCCGACCGGACTGACGACCGCGCCTCCGCCTCCGCCGCCGCCCGAACCCTCGTCGCGCTCTCCGCGGGCTCCTGATCCGCCGCCCCCGCCGAACCCGAAGCGTGCCTTCGCGACGGGGATCACCGTCACGTGTGCTCGCTCGACGGGCTGGCCGAAGATGGTGGACACCTGCGCCTTCTGGCCAACTGCCTCGCCGATCCGCTCGAGCAGCTCGGTCACCATCTCCGAGCGCTCGGGTGCCTTCACCGCCATGGCTAGCTCCTCCCGTGGATGACCACGAAAGAGTCTAGAGCTGTCGACTCACTGCCTCGAGCCGAGCGGTGCCGCAAGAGACACGCTTTCGGCACAGGTCTGTGACAGACACGCGCTGCGTTCCTCCGTAGCGTGGCTCACGTGCTCGCACGCACCGTCACACATGCGCTGGTGGGGCTCGACGCGCGCCGGGTCGAGGTCGAAGCGCACCTGCAGCTCGGCGTGCCGGCCTTTGCGATCGTCGGCCTCGCAGACCGCGCGTGCCAGGAGGCCAAGGAGCGCGTCCGCTCGGGGATCGCGTCGGCCGAGCTCGAATGGCCGCTGCGGCGGATCACCGTGAACCTCGCCCCCGCGGAGCTGCGGAAGGAGGGCTCGGGCTTCGATCTTCCGATCGCGCTGGCGCTGCTGGCGGCGTCGCGCCAGGTGCCGCCGGAGTCGCTCGGCGGGCACGCGGCGGTCGGGGAGCTCGCGCTGGACGGACGGCTGCGGCCGGTCGCGGGTGTGCTGGCGGCGGCGGACGCTGCGCGGCAGGCCGGGCTGTCGCACCTGCTCTGTGCGGCGGAGTCCGCCGCGGAGGCGGCGCTGGCGGGAATCGACCCGGTTCCGGTGCACCACCTGGCGGAGGCGGTCGCCTACCTGCGCGGCGAGTGGCAGCCGCCTCCGCCCGACTCGCTCGGTGCCTCCGCGAACGGGAACGGCGCGGCGCCTGCCGTGCCCGACCTCGCCGACGTGCGCGGCCAGGAGCGGGCGCGGCGCGCCCTGGAGCTGGCGGCGGCCGGCGGTCACAACCTGCTGCTCGGCGGTCCGCCGGGCACGGGGAAGACGATGCTGGCCCGGAGGCTGCCGGGCATCCTGCCGCGGCTCCCGCCGCCGGAGGCGCTCGAGGTGACGCGCATCCATTCCGTTGCGGGGCTGCTGCCTCCGGGTCGCCCGCTCGTGACCGTGCCGCCGTTCCGTGCGCCCCATCACACGGCGTCGGTCTCCGCGATCGTCGGCGGCGGGTCGTCGCCGAGGCCCGGCGAGGCGAGCCTCGCGCACCGCGGCGTGCTGTTCCTGGACGAGCTGGCGGAGTTTCCGCGCAATGCGCTGGAGGCCCTGCGTCAGCCGCTCGAGGACGGCGCCATCTCGATCGCGCGGGTCGGCGGGAAGATCGTGTTCCCGGCCCGGTTCCAGCTGATCGCGACGATGAACCTCTGCCCGTGCGGCGCCCGCGGGGATCCAGCCGCGGAGTGCTCGTGCTCGGCCGCCCGGCTCGCTGCCTACCGCGACAAGCTCTCCCGCGCGCTGCTCGACCGGTTCGACCTCGTGGTGACCGTGCCGCCGTTCCGTGCGCCCCATCACACGGCGTCGGTCTCGGCGATCGTCGGCGGCGGGTCGTCGCCGAGGCCCGGCGAGGCGAGCCTCGCGCACCGCGGCGTGCTGTTCCTGGACGAGC
>DASSQK010000163.1:0-2039 GCA_035702555.1 Gaiellaceae bacterium
GGTCGGCCAGGCGGTGCTTCCGCGCGAGGCCCGACGGTACCGGCTCGCCGCGCTGGCGCAGCTCGCTGACCTCGCGGCCGACGCGCAGCGCCCAGTCCAGCAACCGCTTGCGCGGCCCGCGCACCTGCTCGAACTGCGCGAGGACGGCGGTGTGCACCTTCTCGTACAGCCGCGGCACGCTCGGCAGCAGCGTCGGCCGCACGGCCGGCATAGCCTCGGCGACGCGCAGGGGGTCGGAGACGAAGGCGGTCGTGTAGCCGATGTGGGCGCCGAGGAGGTGCATCAGCCGCCCGAAGTTGTGCGCCAACGGGAGGTAGAGCAGCATGGTGTCGTCGGCGATGGCGAACTCCGGCACGCGGTCGACGCACGCGGCCATCTCGTAGTAGTTGCGGTGGCGGATCATGCAGGCCTTCGGCGGCCCGGTCGTGCCCGAGGTGTAGATGTAGGTGAAGAGGTCCTCCTCGCCGACCTGCGACTCCGCCTCGGCCAGCGCATCCGGGTGCTCCGCCGCGAACTCGCGCCCGCGGGCGCGTAGCTCGTCGAGCCCCGCGAACGAGATCACGTGTTGGAGGCCGAGGTCGGCGATCTTGGCCCGTTGGGCCTCGTCCTCGACCAGGACGCCGGTCGCATCCGAGTGGGTCAGGACATAGCAGCAGTCGCGGGGCGCGCTGTTCGCGTAGATCGCCGCGCCGATCGCGCCGATGCGGCCGAGCGCGTAGTCGAACAGCGCCCACTCGAGGCTCGTCTGCGCGAGGATCCCGAAGGCGTCGCCCTTGCGGATGCCGAGCGCGAGCAGCCCGTTCGCGAGCTCGTCGACGGCCGTAGCCGCCTCCTCCCACGAGACCTCGTGCCATCCGCCGTCCCGCTCCACGAGGTATGCCGCGCGGTCCCGGCCCGCCGAGGTCGCGTCGCGCCAGAGCCGCCCGATCGTGCGCACGAGCTCAGCTTACGCCGGGAAGGGATGCTCCGCGCAGCGGCGAATGCGCCGGGTCCCACTACACTTATCCACAGCGAAAGCGGCCCTAGACCTATGCGAACAACCTGGAACGGATCCCTCAGTTTCGGCCTGGTGACGATCCCCGTCGGCCTCGCGCCCGCAACGGCGCCCAAGGCCCGCGCCTCGGACGTCACCTTCCGCACGCTCCACCGCGAGTGCCGGACGCCGATCAAGCAGAAGCGCTGGTGCCCCGTGCACGACCGCGAGGTGCCCAACGAGGAGCTCGTCAAGGGCTGGGAGGTCTCGAAGGGCCAGTTCGTGATCGTCGAGGACGGCGACCTCGAGGCCATCGCGCAGCGCGACACCTCGCGCGCGATCGAGATCTCCCGCTTCGTCCCGCTCGACGAGGTCGACCCGCTGTTCTTCGACCGCACCTACTTCCTCGCGCCGTCGAGCGCCGAGGCCCAGCGCAAGCCCTACGTCCTGCTCCTGAACGCGATGAAGGAGACCGGGATGGGCGCGCTTGGACGGATGGTGATCCGCGGCAACGAGAACCTCGTCCTCGTGCGGCCGAAGGGGGAGGCGCTCGTCCTCGAGACGCTCTTCCTCGCCGCGGATGTCCGCTCGCAGGCCGAGATCGACGAGGCCGTGGAGGGGATCGAGGTGAGCGAGCCCGAGCTCGACCTCGCGCGCCAGCTGATCGACAGCCTGGTCGGCGAGTGGGAGCCGGACGCCCTCCAGAGCGAGTACCGCGAGAACCTGCGGGAGATGCTCGAGGCCAAGCTCGCCGGCGAGGAGATCACGGCGCCGGAGCCGGTCGCCGAAGCGCCGGTCGTCGACTTGATGGAGGCGCTGCGGAAGAGCGTGGCCGCCTCGAAGGGCCGCTCGTCCTCGGGCGACGGCGCGAAGCCGGCCAAGAAGGCGGCTCCGCGCAAGAAGGCCGCGGCGCGAAAGTAGCCTCCGGCGGCTAGTGGCTCTGCGGCATGGCGCCGAGCGCCTGCAGCTGCGCCTGGAAGAGCGTCTTGTCGATCTTGCCCTGGTAGATCGGCACTCCCTCCTGCATGCACACGCGGATGATCTCCGTGCGGTCGATCTTCAGCTC
>DASSQK010000164.1:0-13353 GCA_035702555.1 Gaiellaceae bacterium
CCGACCGCGGGCCTCGTCCAGGTGAGCATGAACGTCGAGGACTGGGAGGCGGCGGCGCTGCACGCGATCGTGGCCCGGGTGGAGGCCGAGGCGGCGACGCGGGGTGCGGAGGTCGTCGGCTCGGAGCTCGTCGGCCTGATGCCGGCAGGAGCGGCGGCGGCCGCGGCGGGGTCCGCGCTGCGGATCGACGGCTTCGACGCCTCGCGCGTGCTCGAGCTGAGGCTGCTGGACTGAGCTCCCGCCGCGGCTCCGACACGTCACGCTTTCGTCACGATTCCGGCGCAGACATGCGTGCTCTTCCGCGGTACGCTCGCCTCGGGGAGGAGGCCGGGCGAACCATCCCTAGGGGGCGGTTGCGCGGAGCAGGCGGCCCGGCAGGCGGGGGATACACTCGCCGCGTGATCGAGAGCAAGGCGCTGACCGGCGACGACCTCGCGCTCGCGGACGTCTGGGAGGTCGCGCTGGGCGGCCGGACGGTCACCATCGCCGACTCGGCCCGCGAGCGGATGGCCTCGGCCAGGGAGATCGTCGAGCACGCGGCGCACGGTCGCGAGGAGCACACCTACGGCGTCAACACCGGCTTCGGCCGCTTCGTCTCGCGCGCCATCCCCGAGGAGCTGACCGAGGAGCTCCAGCTCCGCCTGCTGCGCAGCCACGCTTGCGGCGTCGGCGAGCCGTACCCGGACGAGATCGTGCGGGCCGCGATGCTGCTGCGGGCGAACGCGCTCGCGAAGGGCTATTCCGGCGCGCGTATCGAGACGGTCGAGCTGCTCGTCGAGTGCCTCAACCGCGGCGTCCTCCCGCACGTCCCGAGCCGCGGCTCGGTCGGCGCCAGCGGTGACCTCGCGCCGCTCGCCCATCTCGCGCTGCCGCTCATCGGCGAGGGGGAAGCGACTGTCGAAGGGCGTCGCCTGGCCGGCGCCGAGGCGCTGGCCGAGGTCGGGCTCGAGCCCGTGCGGCTACAGGCGAAGGAGGGCCTGTCGCTGGTCAACGGCACGCAGTTCATGGCGGCCTTCGGCGCGCTGGGCGTCGTCCGGGCGCGCCGGCTGGCGAAGGTGGCGGATATCGCCTGCGCGCAGTCGCTCGAGGCACTGCAGGGGTCGCGAACGAGCTTCCTCCCGCAGATTCACGCCCTCCGCCCGCTCCAGGGCCAGGGCGACTCCGCGTCGAACGTCCTCCAGCTCCTCGAGGACTCGGCGATCAACGAGTCGCACCGCTGGTGCGACAAGGTGCAGGACGCGTACTCGCTGCGCTGCGCGCCCCAGGTCCACGGCGCCTCCCGTGACCTGCTCGACTACGCGGCCCGGACGGTTCAGGTCGAGTTGAACGCCGCCACGGACAACCCGCTCGTCCTCGTCGAGGACGGGATGCTCGTCTCGAACGGAAACTTCCACGGCCAGCCGCTCGCGTTCGCCCTCGACGCGCTCTCGATGGCGGTCTCCGAGCTCGCGGACATCGCTGAGCGACGCGTGGAGCGGCTCGTGAACCCGAGCCTCTCCGGCGGGCTGCCGGCGTTCCTGACCGGCGACGGCGGGCTCAACTCCGGGTTCATGATCCCGCAGTACGTCGCCGCCTCTCTCGTGAGCGAGAACAAGGTGCTGTCGCACCCGGCCGCGGTGGACTCGATCCCGACGAGCGCCGGCCAGGAGGACCACGTCTCGATGGGGAACGCGTCGGGGCTGAAGGCGTGGCAGGTGCTCGCGAACGCCGAGCGCGTGCTCGCGATCGAGCTACTCGCGGGGGCGCAGGGCGTCGAGTTCCTCGCGCCGCTGCAGCCCGGGGTCGGCGTCCGGGCGGCGCGGGAGTTCGTCCGGTCGCTCTCGCCGAGGCTCCGCGACGACCGGCCTCTCGCGGGGGACATCGAGGCCGTCGCGGCAGCCGTCCGCGACGGCGCGCTCGTCGAAGCCGTGGAGGCGGAGGCGGGGGAGCTGCGGTGAGCGAGGGCAACGGCACGAACCCGGCGCGACAGCGGTCGAAGCGTCCGTACCGCGACAGCGCGCTCGCCTACGGCGGCCTCGGCGCGCTCGTGTTCGTGATCGCGTACGCCACCGGGAGCGGATTGCTCAAGTCGCTCGTCGGCGCCGTGGCCGCATTCGTGCTCGCGACCGCGTACACGTGGTGGCGGATGCGCGCGCGCGAACGCGATGCGGAGGAGCAGGCGCCGTGACCACCACCGGCTCTCTCGACGCGGTCGTCGAGGCGCTCTGCGGCGACCTCTCGTCCATCCGGTCGCCTCGGGGAACGGGGCTGCACGCGCGATCCTGGTCGACCGAGGCTCCGTTGCGGATGCTGCTGAACAACCTCGACCCCGAGGTGGCGGAACGACCGGAGGAGCTGATCGTCTACGGCGGCTCGGGGAAGGCGGCGCGGAGCCCGGAGGCGCTGCGGGCGCTCGTCCGGTCGCTGCTGGCCTTGGGCGATGACGAGACGCTGCTCGTCCAGAGCGGCAAGCCCGTCGGCGTCTTCCGCACGACGCCCTCGTCGCCGCGCGTCCTGATCGCGAACTCGCTGCTCGTCCCTCGCTGGGCCACCTGGGACGAGTTCCGGCGGTTGGAGGCGCTCGGCCTGACGATGTTCGGCCAGATGACGGCTGGAAGCTGGATCTACATCGGCAGCCAGGGAATCCTGCAGGGCACGTACCAGACGTTCGTCTCCGCCGCGGAGAAGCATTTCGGTGCGGCCGACCTCGCCGGCCGCACGGTCCTGACCGCCGGGCTCGGGGGCATGGGCGGAGCCCAGCCGCTCGCCGCGACGCTCGCCGGCGCGGCGATCCTGTGTGTCGAGGTAGACCCGGCGCGCATCGAGCGACGCCTCGAGACGCGGTATCTCGACGAGGCCTCCGACTCGCTCGACGATGCGCTCGCGCGCGTGCGCGCGGCCGCCGCCGAGGGGCGGCCGCTGTCAGTCGGGCTGCTCGGCAACGCGGCCGAGGTCGTGCCGGAGTTGGCGCGGCGCGGGGAGCTGTTCGACCTCGTCACCGACCAGACGGCGGCCCACGATCCGCTGAACGGCTACGTCCCGTCAGGGCTCGACGTTGAGGACGCTGCGGGCTTGCGCGAGCGGGACCCGGACGATTACCTGCGGCGCGCGCGCGAGTCGATCGCCCGGCACGTCGAGGGGCTGCTCGAGTACGTCCGGGCAGGCAGCTATGTTTTCGATTATGGCAACAACCTACGAGGGGAGGCGCTAGAGGCTGGGGTAGAGGACGCCTTCACATACCCGGGCTTCGTCCCGGCCTATATCCGGCCGCTGTTCTGCCGTGGCATCGGGCCGTTCCGCTGGGCCGCTCTGTCGGGCGACGCGGACGACATCGCGGCCATCGACCGCCGACTTCTGGAGACCTTCCCGAACGACGGCGCCCTTCAGCGATGGCTGACGCTCGCGCCCGAGCGCGTCGCGTTCCAAGGTTTGCCAGCGCGGATCTGCTGGCTCGGCTACGGCGACCGTGCGCGCGCAGGGCTGGCGATCAACGACCTCGTCCGCGCCGGCGACGTCAAGGCGCCGGTGGTGATCGGCCGCGACCACCTCGACTCCGGCTCGGTCGCGTCGCCCTACCGCGAGACCGAGTCGATGCAGGACGGCTCGGACGCGATCGCGGACTGGCCGATCCTGAACGCGCTCGTGAACGTCGCGGCGGGCGCGACGTGGGTGAGCGTGCACCACGGCGGCGGCGTGGGCATCGGCAACTCCATCCACGCCGGGATGGTCGTGGTCGCCGACGGCACCGACGAGATGGCGGAGCGGCTCGAGCGCGTTCTGGCGTCCGATCCGGGCACCGGTGTCCTCCGCCACGCCGACGCCGGCTACGCCGAGGCGCTCGAGGCCGCCGAGGAGCACGGCCTCGACGTGCCGCTGCCGCCGGCCGGCGCATGACGGACGGCGACGGCGGCCCCGCGCTTCTCGTTCGCGACCTTGCCCAGCTGGCGACGCCGGGCGCGTCGACGGCCCCGGCGCGCGGGAAGGCGCTGGGCGAGGTGGACGTGATCGAGGGCGCGTTCGTCCTCTGCGAAGGAGGCCGCGTCACGGCTTGTGGCTCGATGTCGAAGCTCGGCCAGCTCGACGGCGAGGTGGAGGAGCTCGACGGGTCCGGCCTGTGCGCGATTCCGGGCCTCGTCGACTGCCACACCCACCCGGCCTTCCTGGGCGACCGCGTCGAGGAGTTCGCGCTCCGCGCGCGGGGCGCCAGCTACGAGGAGCTGCACGCGGCCGGGGGCGGGATCCTCTCGACCGTCCGGGCAACGCGGGACGGCGACGAGGCCGAGCTCCAGGCGGCCGTCGAGCGGCACCGCGGGTGGATGCTGCAGGCCGGAACGACGACGTTCGAGGGCAAGTCGGGCTACGGGCTCGATCGGGAGACCGAGCTCGCGTCCTTGCGCGCGGTTGCGGCAGTGGGAGGGACGCCGACGTGGCTGGGCGCGCACGCCGTTCCTCCGGAATTCGACGACGGCGATTCGTATCTCGACTTCGCGCTTGAGGAGGTTCTTTCAGACGCCGCCGCGGTGGCGGAGGCCGCGGACATCTTCGTCGAGGAAGGCGCGTTCACGGTTCGCCAGGCCAGGCGGTACCTCGAGGCGTGCCGTGGCGCAGGGCTTGCGCTGCGCCTGCACGGAGACCAGTTCAACGAGCTGGGCGCAGTCGATCTCGCCGTCGAGCTCAGCGCGCGGTCGGTCGACCACCTGGAGGCCACGCAGGAACACGGCGTCGGCGCGCTTGCGGCGAGCGATGTCGTGGCGGTGCTGCTACCAGTCGCGGCTCTCGTGCTGGGCCGCCCGATGCCGCCCGCGCGTGCGCTCGTCGATGCGGGTGCGGCAATCGCGCTCGCCACCGACTTCAACCCAGGGAGCGCGTTCTGCGAGAGCCTGCCGCTGGTCTGCGCGCTTGCGTGCACGCAGCTCCACCTGTCGCCCGCGGAGGCGCTGACCGCGTGCACGGTCAACGCCGCGCACGTGCTCGGGCGGGCCGACCGCAAGGGCCGGATCGCGCCCGGCCACGACGCCGACGTCGTTCTCCTGGACGCGCCCGACTACCGCCATCTCGCCTACCACCTCGGAGGCGACCTCGTCGCGACGGTGATCCAGGGCGGACGCGTGGCGTGGAGGCGCTGAGGCTACGCTTGGTGCGATGCCCACGAGGAAGCAGCGACGAAGGCGCCAGAAAGGGCTGCGGCACGAGTACGAGTACGTCTACGTCGATGACGAGGGTCACGAGGTCGAGGTCGAGGAAGGCGAACCGAAGTCGCGGGCCGACCGGCGCAACGGGAAACGGGACGCGAAGCCCAAGCCGGCGAAGGGGCGCACGGGCCGCCCGATCAAGGAGGTTCCGCCGCCGTCCTGGACCCGCGTCGCAAAGCGCGCTCTGCTCTTCGCGCCGCTGATCTTCCTCGCGTTCTCGGTGATCAACAAGAGCCAGCCCGTCCTCAACCGCCTGGCGGTGACCCTCGTCTACACGGCGTTCTTCGTGCCGTTCATGTACGTGATGGACCGCGGCATGTACCGCTCGTACCTGCGCCGCAGCGGGAAGCAGCCTCCAGCGCCCGGCGCCGCGAAGAAGCGCTAGCCGGCGCTAGCTTCCGACCCGCGCGGCCTGCTCGTCGCCGCGGTAGTGCCCGGGCCCGGGCCACGGCGCGAGGAAGAGCAGCAGCCGCGCGCCCTCCTCGGTCGAGACGGCGTGGCGCTCCGCGGGCTCGAAGCGGAAGAGCGTCCCGGCCGGCGCCTCGACGGCGTCCCCGCCGACGTCGACCTGCGCCGACCCGTCGACGACGAGCAGGAACGCGTGCTCCTTGACCTCGTGCTCCCCGAGCCGCTGGCCGGGCTCGAGGCCGATGAGGATCGCGCGACCGACGTTCCCGGTGTCGAGGACAACCGGCGACCGGCTCCCGTGGGGTGTCTCGATCTCGCGCAGGTTCCAGCTCTGCATCGCCGACCGCGTACCCTATTCGAGCCTCCGCGAGACGGCGCACATTCGTCACAGGTCGGGCACAGACTCGTGCGCTCGCCGCCGTTAGGCTCGCAGTGGGGAGGAGGCCGGGCGCGCCTTGAACAGGGCGCCGCGCATGACTGCGGGTGCGCGAGGCAGGCGGAGTCGGCGGAGCGACGCCACGGAGAGCGCGCGCCGAACGAACGAACAACACGCCCGTTGCGCCAACAAGGGGCCCCACCGAACGGGGGGCGGGAAGGAGATCGACTCCGCGCGCCAGGGTCTGGCCGTACGCGCGGCCGGCTGAGAGCGACCGACACCGGCGTCTCGACCTGCGCGAGCCCGCGCGACGCTGCTGCTCCCTGCGAGCGGCAACGACACCTCGCACGAGCGCAGGGACGGCAGCCGGTGCCTCGTTAGACTCACCGTCCCGTGAGCCAGCCCACCGGCATCGTCGTCGATCGCTACGAGCTCGGCCCGATCGGGACGAACTGCTACGTCGTCCGGGTCTCGCGCTCGGCTCCCGAGGCGGTGGTCGTCGACCCGGGCGGAAACGCCGCCGAGCTGCGCCTCGAGCTCGCCCGCGCGGGGTCACGCTGCGCCGCGATCCTCGTCACGCACGGCCACTGGGATCACCTCGGCGGCATCGCCGACCTCGCCGAGGGCACCGGCGCGCCCGTCTACATGGCGGAGGGCGAGCGGGCGCTGCTCGAGAACCTTCCCGACCTCGTCCCCGCGGGGGTCGTCGCGCGCGGCTACACCGCCGACACCCTTCTGCAGGGCGACGAGACGCTCGAGCTCGCCGGGATCACCTTCGAGACGCTGCAGGTTCCCGGCCACTCGCCGGCGCACCTCGCTTTCCACGCCGACGGTTGCCTCTTCTCCGGGGACGTCCTCTTCGCGGGCTCGGTCGGCCGCACCGACCTCCCGGGCGCGGACTGGGAGACGCTGGTCGAGTCGATCCGCCTGCTCAGCGAACGCTTCCCGCCCGAGACGACTGTCTACCCCGGCCACGGGCAGCCGACCACGCTCGGCGTCGAGCTCGACCGCAACCCCTTCCTCGCACCGCTGCGGGCCTCGTGACGACGTTCGAGGCTCCGCGCGGCACACACGACATCCTCCCCGCCGAGCAGCCGCTCTGGAGGCTGGTCACGGGTGAGGCCGAGCATCTCTGCTCGCTCTACGGCTACCGGCCGATCCAGACGCCGACCTTCGAGGACACGGGCCTCTTCCTGCGCACCTCCGGCGAGGGCTCCGACGTCGTGCACAAGGAGATGTACACGTTCTCCGACCGCGGCGACCGCTCGCTCACGCTCCGGCCCGAGGGCACTGCGCCGATCGCGCGCGCGTACCTCGAGCACGGCCTCCACCGCGAGGGACAGCCCGTCAAGCTCTTCACGATCGCGCCGATGTTCCGGTACGCCGCTCCGCAGCGCGGCCGCTTCCGGGAGCACTGGCAGCTCTCGGTCGAGGCGATCGGGTCCGCCGACCCCGCGATCGACGCCGAGCTGATCCAGCTCTACGACGAGCTGCTCGCGCGGCTCGGCGTGACGAGCTACCGGCTGCTGCTCAACTCGATCGGCGACGAGAACTGCCGTCCGCAGTACCTCGACCGGCTGATCGCCTGGCTCGACGAGCACGACGACGTCCTCGACGACGAGGCGCGCCAGAAGCGGGCCACGAGCCCGCTGCGCGTCTTCGACGTGAAGAGCGAGCGCGTCCAGCAGGCGCTCGCCGACGCACCGAAGATCGGCGACGCGCTTTGCGACGCCTGCCGCGCGCACTTCGAGGCCGTGCGGGCGCACCTCGAGAACTACGGCGTCGAGTTCGAGCTGACGCCGACGCTCGTGCGCGGGCTCGACTACTACACGCGCACCGCGTTCGAGTTCGTCGACGAGGCGATCGGCGCGCAGAGCTCCATCTGCGGCGGCGGGCGCTACGACGGCCTGATCGAGCAGATCGGCGGGAAGCCGACCCCGGGCGTCGGGTTCGGAGCGGGGATCGAGCGGCTCCTGCTCTCCCTGGACGAGGACGGCGTCAAGCCCGGGGCCGCTGAGCTCGACGTGTTCGTCGCGCTCGAGAACGGCGGCGAGAAGCCTCGCGTGCTTCCGCTCGTGCAGCAGCTGCGGCGGCAGGGCCTGAGCGCGGAGGTCGACTACGGCGAGCGGTCGCTCAAGGGCCAGCTCACGCATGCGCGCCGCCTCGGCGCGAGGGCGATCGTGGAGTGGGGCCCGGAGCGCTCGACCGTCCGACGACCCGGGGAGCAGGACGAAGAGGTGGCGACGGCCGAGCTCGCCGAGAGGCTGCGCCGGTGAGGTGGCGCGACCTCCAGGCGGGCGAGCTGCGCCCCGAGCACGTCGGGGAGCGGCTCGCGCTGGCCGGCTGGGCGGCGCGCAGGCGCGACCACGGCGGCCTCGTCTTCATCGACCTGCGCGACGAGAGCGGCCTCGCACAGCTCGTGATCAACCCAGAGCGGGCGCCGGCGGCCGCCGGGGTCGCGCACGACGTGCGCAACGAGTTCGTGATCCGCGCCGAGGGCGAGGTCGCGGCGCGCGCGCCGGAGGCGGTGAACCCGAACCTCCCGACGGGCCAGGTCGAGCTGCAGGTCGACGAGCTCGAGATCGTCTCGCGCTCGGAGCCGCTTCCGTTCCAGCTCGACGAGGAGAACGTCGAGGAGGGCACGCGCCTGCGCTACCGCTACCTCGACCTCCGCCGCGACCGGATGCAGCGGAACCTGCGGCTCTCGGCGACGGTGGTCGCGGCGATCCGCCGGTACATGGACGAGCACGGGTTCGTCGACGTCTGGACGCCGAACCTGACGGCCGCCACGCCCGAGGGCGCGCGGGACTTCCTCGTGCCGGTCCGGCTCCAGCCGCGCCGGTTCTTCGCCCTCCCGCAGTCGCCGCAGCTCTTCAAGCAGATCCTGATGGTGGCCGGCTTCGGCCGCTACTACCAGATCGCCACCTGCTTCCGGGACGAGGATCTCCGCGCGGACCGCCAGTTCGAGTTCCGCCAGCTCGACCTCGAGCTCTCGTTCCCGACCCGCGAGGACGTCTGGGAGACGCTCGAAGGCGCCGTCGGCGCGTCGTTCGAGGCGCTCGAGCGCGAGCCGCCGCCGCGACCGTTCCAGCGGCTGACCTGGCACGAGGCGATGGCACGCTACGGCTCGGACAAGCCCGACCTGCGCTTCGGGCTCGAGCTGCACGACCTGACGGCCGAGACGCGCGACTCCGAGTTCAAGGTCTTCGCCGGGGCGCCGAGCGTCCAGTACCTGACGGTGCCGCAGGAGCTCTCGCGCACCGAGCTCGCGTCGCTCGAGGAGCTGGCGAAGACCTGGGGCGGGAAGGGGCTTGCCTACCTCGTGTTCGACGAGGACGGCGAGGTGCGTTCGCCGATCGCGAAATTCCTCTCCGCGGAGCTGATCGACGCGGTGCGGCCCGAGGCGCCCGGCGCGACGGTGCTCTTCGGCGCCGACCGGCCGGCCACCGTCGCGCGCGTGCTCTCGGCGGTGCGCAACCACCTCGGCCGCGAGCTCGGGCTGATCGACGAGAGCCGTGACGAGTTCCTCTGGGTGACCGACTTCCCGCTGTTCGAGTGGGACGAGGACGGCGAGCGCTGGACGTTCAGCCACCACCCGTTCACTGGCGTGCGCCCGGGCGACGAGGATCTGATCGAGTCCGACCCCGGCCGCGCGCTCAGCCAGGCGTACGACCTGGTCTGGAACGGCTGGGAGCTCGGCTCCGGCTCGATCCGGATCCACGACCCGGTGCTGCAGCAGCGCGTCTTCGCGGCGATGGGGGTCGGCAACGAGCAGGCCGAGGAGCGGTTCGGCTTCCTGCTCGAGGTGCTGCGGATGGGCGCGCCGCCGCACGGCGGGTTCGCGATGGGGATCGAGCGCTTCGTGGCGCTGCTGGCCGGCGAGGGGAACATCCGCGAGCTCGTCGCGTTCCCGAAGACCGCGAGCGGCTCGGAACCGCTGACCGGAGCGCCGACGCCGATCGCGCAGGAGATCCTCGTCGAGCTCGGAATTCAGGTCCTGCCGGAAACGACCTGACGGCGCCCGGACGAGCCGTCATACTTGCCGGCGGACGAGGTCGAGGTCAGGAGGCGAGCGAGAGATGGCGAGCGAAGGTCCCGAGCGAGCGTCGGAAGCGCCGTCGCTGACGTCGCTGCCACGCGTCGACGACCTGCCGGCCGCCGCCGACGGGTACGACCGCGACCGGGTTCACGAGGCGTTCGACGCGTTCCACCGCCACCTGACCCAGCTCCAGGTCCAGCTGCGCGTCCTGCAGGCCGCGGGCCGCGGCAGCGGCGAGCCGACCGGGCACGCCGTGCGCATGGACTCGCTGCACATGATCCGGGCAGCGGCCGAGATGGCCGACACGATCGAGCGTGACGCGCAGACCGCTTCGGCGGCTCAGCTGCGCCGCACCGAGGAGGAGGTCTCGCGCCGCCAGAAGGAGCTGCAGGACCGGCAGGGCGAGGTCGACCGGTTCCGCCAGGAGAGCGAGCGGCAGCGCGCGGAGGTGCTGAACGCGGCCAAGGCGGAGGCGCGCCAGCTCACGCAGGAGGCGCAGCAGCAGGCGAATCAGGAGATCGCCGAGGCCGAGTCGCGCGCGGCGCGGCTCCTCGAGCAGGCGCGGCACCAGGCGACCGAGCTCACGAACGCGACGCGGGCCGAGGTCGAGCAAACGCTCGAGTGGGCCCGTAGCCAGGCTGCAGCGATCATCCACCGCGCCCAGGAGGGCGCCGAGCAGCTGCTCGGGGCCGCGGGCCTCGGAGAGGACGCCGTGGGCAAGGTCGCGCAGTCGATCGTCGGCGCCGCGCAGGCCGCCGCGCAGGCGAGCGGGGGAACGGCGCCGTCGCAGCCCGGCCCAGCCTCGTCGCAGCTGCAGGCAGCCGAGCCCGAGGCGGAGGAGATCAACGAGCCGGAAGGCGGGCACGAGGGGGCGCGCAGGCCCGAGGAACCACCCGCCTCGCCACCGCATTCGCCCGGCCCGTCGCCGCCCACGCCGCAGGACGCGGGCGACACCCACCCGGGCGACGACGACAGTCCCAGCTAGTCTCGGCCCATGCTTCCGGGCCGGTCCGGTCTTCGCTTCGCGCTCGAGGCGCTCTTCCTGATCCTGCTCGCGGTCGGGGCCGGCCTCGCCGACCTCCGCCCGCTGGTGATCGTGCTCGTGATGGCGGGAGGCTGGGCCCTCGTCGCGCTCGCCGAGTACACCGCGGGCCGCGTCTCGGCCGAGCCAATCTCGTACCTGCTGCCGCAAGCCGCGGAGCCGGCGCCCGAGGAGGACGATCACGTCGAATGGCCGATGCCCGAGGAGCGCACGATCGTGGCGCCGCCCGAGCAGCGCCAGCCGCCCGAGCCGGCGCCCGCGGCCGTCGAGCCGGAGGCGGTCGTCGTGCCCGAGCCGAAACCAGAGCCCGAACCGGAACCTGAGCCCGAACCAGAGCCGGAACCGGAGCCAGAGCCGGTAGCGCTCGAGCCCGAACCGGAGCCCGCACCCGAGCCGGTGGCCGTGGAGCCCGAGCCGGAACCAGAGCTGGAGCTCGAGCCGGAGCCCGAGCCCGAGCTCAAGCCGCTCCCGCCCGCGGCCGAAGAACCCCGGCCAGAACCGGTATCGGAGGACACGGAGACAGGCCTGCGCCCGCCGGGGCGCTTCCGGTCGCTGCTGCGCCGCCGCGAGCGCGAGCCGGAGCCCGAGCCGCAGGCGCCCCCGCGGCACGTGAAGCTGCTCCCGCGGCGCACGGCCCCGGAGTCGAACCCCGTCACGGACGAGGTCGCCGAGCTGTTCGACGAGCCCGAGAAACGCGAGGAGCACGGCGCGTGAGAGTCCGGCTCCGCGGCACGCGCGCGGGTGAGACCGACGCCGAGCAGGGCTTCGCCCGCGTGGCCTCGCGGCCGGGGCCGCCCGCGGCCGCCGGGGGGCGACGGGCATGGAACCTGTGGGAGCTCGACCGTCTCGCGCGCGAGATGGACGGCGACGACCGCGCCGAGGAGCGGCGGCTACTGCTCCTGCACCTGCGCGACTTCGCCGACGCCTCCGGGCAGCTTCCGGCCGAGTTCGACCCCCTCGTGCGCGAGGCGTTCGAGACGCGGCTCGCGGAGCTCGCGTGAAGCCGGCCGGGGCGCAACGGCAGGTCGTGCTCGCGGGAGTCGCGCTGCTGGCGGCGATCCTCGCGCTGGCCCTGACCTCGCGCGGGAAGGGCCAGGGCGTGACCGAGCTTCCGCAGCCGGTCCCGGTCGCCGGCGGCGCCTGGTACACGGCGCTGGCGGGCGCCGAACGTCCGCGCTTCGGCCGGCGGACGAGCTGCGGCTACGTGGTGCGGACCGGGACGGTCGGCATCACTGATTCCGTGCTGCCGTGCGGCGTCCTCGTCTACGTCGCGTTCAAGGACAGCCCGCGGATTCTCACGCGGGTGATCGACCGGAGGCCGGTGCTCCCGGGCCGGAAGTTCGACCTGACGCCGAAGCTCGCGGACGACCTCGGGATCGACGGCGTGCAGCGGATCCGCTGGGTGTACGCGCGCTGAGCCTCGCTACAATGGGCGCACTCGAGCCTGTGCGTGCCCGGGGCCTCTCTGTAGAACCAACACCGAGTGAGAGGGAGCTGTCGTTCGACCGAGGCGAGGAGCCGAGGAAGACGCGGCACCCACCTGGCTTGTCCAGGTTCACAACGGGCCTCGACGTATCGGCAGGCTGGAGCCAGACGGGGGAGCCTCACGGCTCCCCCGTTTGACGTTCGACGACGCTAGTAGGAGGTCGCGGTCGGGTCTCGCCACTCCGACGTGGACGAGAGGGCGTAGATGACGAGCACCGCGAGCGTGAGCGCGGCAGCGCCGTACCACGGCGCGTAGTTGAGGATCATGAAGCTCTGGACGATCACCATGGTCGCCCAGACGTAGCCGATGACGCGGCCGAACGTGTTCCCGGCAAGAAGCGAGTAGCCGGCCGCCAGCGCCAGCGCCGCGATGATCAGGTCCCACAGGCCCCAGAGGAAGATGTGGTCGCCGAATGCACCGAGGCTCACGTTCGCGACCCGGGCGCTGTTCGCGAAGTAGTAGATCGCGGAGATGATGCGCAGGAACCCCACGGCGAACATCACGACTGCCGCGAAGGTCAGCCAACCCGGTCGGTTGAGGCCGGCGTAGGCCTGTGTCGACATGCTTGTCCTCCCTCTCTAGTCGGCTCACGGCCTGAGTGCGCGCGCGCCGAGGTGCTCTGCCGGTCGCGGCAACCTAATCACACCGGCGGACGCCGCTTCAACGGCGCGGCGCCTCGAATCACGGCATAGGTAGCTCGAAAACACGGTGTTCCCGCGGAGGCTCCGCGTCGCCCCCGGCCCTACCGTCGGAGACGACCAAAGGAGGCGGTATGAAGCGGATGCAGGCACTGCTGCTCGCTGCGGTGATCGTCGGTGCGGTGAGTGTCGC
>DASSQK010000165.1:0-2316 GCA_035702555.1 Gaiellaceae bacterium
GCTCACGGCCTCGGCCAGATCCTCCGGCGGTGGCTCCGCCTTGCTCCAGCGAAACGGCGGCGACGTCGCCACGACCGCCCGTTCCCGTTCGCGCGGCGCACTGTACGCCTGGAACTCCGACTTCACGTAGCCGCGCCACCAACCGATGTGACACCGAGTCGCAGGCACCGGTCGCAGCCGCACCGGTGCCGCAGCTGACGCCGGCTTCGACGGCGGCGAGGCGGCGAGCTTCGCCCGCAGCACGCTGACGTCGTCCTTGCTCTCCGCAGGGGGCGTTCGCCGCTTCTTCTCCTTGAGCGTCTTCGCCTCCTGCGATCGCAACTTCTGCGGTGGCGGCGGCGGCGGGCTCGGAGCGGCGACGGGCTCCGCCTCGACAGGCGCACCGTCGGCGGCGAGAACGAGGTGCTGATGACTCAGGCGGCCGGGGAGCGGCCGCCCTCTCCGTCGCCGGGACACGGCGAAGGCGGCACCAGCGGCGCCGAACGCCGCGACCGCGACCCACAGCAGCACCGGCGACGGACCCGAGTCGGCGCTCGAAGTCCGGGCCGCCGCGCGTGTCGCACGCGGGGCCGTCGGGCTCCGCGAGCCGTTGTCGAGCGGATAGGCGTGCCACAGGTTCTGCGGCTGCGGTGACGGCGCGGCGTTGTCGGCCCGCGCAGCGCCGGCGGTCAAGCCGAGCACGGCGAGTGCCGCGCACAGCGCGAGCACGCGCAGGTGAATGCCGCAGACGTGAGCCATCAAACCCCTTGTACGCGCCCCTCCGCAGATCGTTCTCTTCGACTCGTACGGTCGGCAGTAGTACGTCGGAGAGCCGCCTCTGTCAAGTTGACAACCGATACGGGTACCTGACTCAACTCCCAGGAGCACTTGTCGCAAAGGAGAAGCTCTGCTACAACCCCTCGGCGACTCTCGGGTTCCGGGCGTCACGAGGGGGGATCGAAAGCGTCATCTGCGGCCAACTCAGCACAACCGTCGCGACGCGACGTGCTCCGGCGTGGGGCTCTCGTCGCGGCCGGGCTCGCCTTCGGGGCGGGGTCGGTCGTCGCCGCGCGGCCTGACCGCGCGCGAGCGGCGGCGCCCTCGTTTGCACAGGACCGCGAGATCTTCAACTTCGCGCTGCTGCTCGAGTACCTGCAGGCGGATTTCTATTCGGAAGCACTGCGCCACGGAGCGCTCAAGGGAGACGTCCGACGGTTCGCGGAGGTCGTCGCCGCCCACGAGCAGGCGCACGTCGAGTTTCTTCGCAAGGCGCTCGGCTCGCATGCCCGCGCGAAGCCGACGTTCGACTTCGGTCGCGCGACGCAGGACGAGCGCTCCTTCCTGGACGCAGCGGTGCTGCTCGAGAACACGGGCGTCGTCGCGTACAACGGGCAGGCCGCGAACCTGACGAAGCCCGCGCTCGCGGCCGCGGCCGAGATCGTCTCCGTCGAGGGGCGCCACGCCGCGTGGGTGAGCGACCTCGCAGGTGTCCCGCCGGCGCCGCGGGCGGCTGACGCGGGCGCAAGCTCGTCCGCGGTCGTGCGGACGCTCCAGTCGACCCACTTCATCAAGACGCAGTGAACGAGCTCGAGCCGACACTCGCCGAGATCGACGTCGACGGCGCGCTGCAGGAGACCGCCGCGGCCGTCACGCGCGGCGACTTCCTGCGTCGCGCCGCGACGGTCACCGCCGCGGCGGCAGCGGGCGCGCTCGTGACCGAAGCGGTCGCCGGTGCCGCCGTCGCGCAGACGGCGAACGACATCGCGATCCTGCGCTTCGACCAGGTGCTCGAATACCTCCAGGCCGGGCTCTACACGGAGGCCGAGCGGCTCGGGGCGCTGAAGCCGGAGACCCTTGCCTGGGCGCGTGTCGTCGGCGCGCACGAGCGGGCCCACCTGCAGGCGATCAAGCTGCTGCTCGGCGAGCATGCGGTCAAGAGCCCCGGCTTCAACTACGCCGGCGTCACCTCGGACGAGGCGGCCTTCGTCAAGACGGCGGTCGGCTTCGAGGACCTGACCGCGGCGCTCCTGAAGTGGCAGGCCCCCCGCCTCGACTCGCGCGAGATCGTCGCTGCGGCGGTCAGCCTCCACTCGGTCGAGACGCGTCATGCGGCGTGGATCCGCAAGCTCGTCGGCCTGCAGCCCGCGACGACGGCGTTCGACAAGCCGGCCTCGCAGCAGAAGATGGCGCAGCTGATCGACTCGACGCACTTCCTCGTCTCGCGCCCGGTTACGTCCTCGCGGAAGAAACCGCGCTACACGGGCTGACGATGCGACGCCGCGTCGTGGCCGGCGCGCTCGTCGCCGTCGCGGCGGTCGCTGTCGGGCTCGTCGCGCG
>DASSQK010000166.1:0-7039 GCA_035702555.1 Gaiellaceae bacterium
TCGACCGCGGCGGCGGCCAGCTCCTCCGGCCGCTCGCGGACGAGCACGCCGTCGGAGGGCCCGATTCCTTCCGCGCCTGCGGCGGTCGTCACCACCGGGACGCCGCTCGCCATCGCCTCCAGCGTCTTCACCTTCATCCCGCTTCCCCGCGCGAGCGGGAAGAGCAGCAGCGAGAGCCTGCCGAAGAGCTCCCGGGCGGACTCGACCTCGCCCGCGAGCTCGACGCCTGGCTGCGGCGCGAGCCCGAGCTCCGCGGTGCCGCGGCCGGCCACGACGAGCCGCGCGTCCGACGCCTCGCGCGCGACCCGTGGCCACACGTCGGCGACGAGCGTCCGCATCGCCTGCGCCGTCGGGCCCCAGCGCGCCGTGCCGATCAGCCCCGCGAGCGGCGGGCCGTCGAGCGGCGCGGGGCTGTAGAGGGCCGGGTCGAGCGAGAGCGGCGCGACGACGACCTCGGCGTGCGGGGCGGCGTCGCGGAGCGCCTCCGCCACGAGCGGCGAGCTCGCGACGAGGTAGCGGTGCCGCCGCGCCGCCGCGCGCTCGGCGCGGGAGGCGTCGAGCACCTCGCGGAACTGCCGACGCCACGGCGGCCCGGGGTCGCGGTCGCTGCGCGCGAGAAAGTGGACGTGCACGAGCGAGGGCAGCGAGATCCCGTCGCCGGCCCAGGCCGTCTCGGTCTCCTCGAGGTGGAGGACCTCGGCGTCGCCCGCTGCCTCGCGCACGCGCGCGGCGAACGGGCCGCGGCCGAGCTCGCCCAGCGGCCGCCGCACCCGGCCGAGCCGCGCCTCCCACGCTCCGGGCGGCTCGACGTCGACGACCTCGACGGGGAGGTCGGACGGCACCTCGCCGGCCACCGAGAAGCCGCGCCGCGCCGCGATCGCCCGCACGTCGACGCCGTGCTCGCGCAGCCCGCGGAGCAGTCCGACCGCGGTCTTGCCGGGGGCGCCTCCCTCGGGCAGCGGCGGCTGAGTCAGGACGACGAGGGCGCGCATGCGACTCGCCGGATCGTGACTGATGACGCGGCTAAGGTCCTCGGCGTGCCGGATCCAGCGCTGTCCGTCGTGATCTGCACGCTCGGGGCCCCGCGGGTCTCGGAGACGGTGGCGTCGGTGGCGGAGTCGGCTCGCGCCGCGGGCTCCGAGGTCGAGCAGGTGGTCGTCTGGCAGAGCCGCTCGAGCGCGCCCGACCTGGACGGCGCTCGCCGGCTCGACGTCTTTCCGGCCGGCCTCGCGTACGCGCGCAACCGCGGCCTGCTGGCCGCAGGGGCGCCGCTCGTCGCCTTCGTCGACGACGACGAGGTGGTCGACGCGAAGTGGGTCGGTGCGGTCGTGGAGGCGTTCGGGCACCCCGAGGCTCCGGCCGCGGTCTTCGGGCCGGTCGCGCCGCGGGACGACCGCGGGCTGCCGCACTGCCGCTACGACGGGGGCGGCAGCTTCAGGGTCGTCCGGCCCGGGACGCCGCCGTGGCGCATCGGCACCGGCGGCAACATGGCGTTTCGGCGCGACGCACTGCTCGCGGTGGGCGGGTTCGACCCGCTGTTTGGCCTCGGCTCGGTCTCCCGCTCCGCGGAGGAGACGGAGCTGATCCAGCGGCTGCTCGAGTCCGGCCGCTCCCTCGCCTGGTCGCCGAACGTCGTCGTCTACCACCCCACGAAGACCGAGGCCGAGCGGCTGCGGTCGCGGTTCCCCTACGCGTACGGCCTCGGCAAGCTGATGCGGCGGCACCGCTCGCCGGTGCTGGCCGCCCGGTACGGGAGCGAGATCGCGCGGGCGCTCGCGAGCGGCGCGCGCGCCCGCGATCGGCGCCGGCTCCGCGAGACCGCAGCGACCGCGCGCGGGTTCGCGACGGCCCTCGCCTTCCGCGCCCGGCCCCGCTCGCCGGAGCTGGTGCCGGAGCGCGCGCCCGGGCCGGTCGCCGCGGCGCTCGACGGCGAGCGCCCCGAGCCGTGCGAGCCCTCGTACCGGCCCGATCCGCACTTCCTCTACCGCGTCGGCGCCGACAGCCTCCTGCACGTCTACGTGAATCCGACGGCGCGGCTCAGGGCTGGGCTCGCCGTCCGCGCAGGCCTCACGGCGCCGGGCATCCCGAAGGTGTTCGCGCAGTCGGACGACGTCGACGCGCTGTGGGTGCTGGAGGAGTACCTGCCCGGGTCGCCGCCCCGGCCCGAGCGGGTCGAGGAGTGGTTCGGGCCCATCGCCGAGTGGTCGCTGGAGCTCGGCGGCGCCTCCGGGAAGCCGGTGCGCGAGGGCTCGTGGTGGGCGGACGAGGCGGCTGCGGCCGCCTCGGTCGCGGACGGGCCGTTGCGGGAGGCGGTCGAGCGCGCGCTCGAGGTCGTGGGCGAGCTGCCGTCGCGGGCAATTCACGGGGACTTCCAGCCGAAGAACGTGCTCGTCCGCGACGACGGCAGCCTGGGCGTGATCGACTGGGAGGACGCCTACGACGACGGCCCGCCCGGCCTCGACCTGCTCTTCCTCGCCGCGATGGCGCGCTCGGGCCGCCCGGACGCGCAGGTGCTGCGAGACCTCGTCGGCGGGCACGATCCCGGCTGGGCGCCGCTGCGTGCGCTCGTGCTCCGCGCGGGTGTCGAAGGCGCCGTTCTCGAACCCCTCCTGCTGGCGGTGCTGGCGGCCTGGGCCGCCGACGAGGAGGCGGCGCGCACCGCGGCGCCGGGCATGCCGCGCGCCGAGCCGCTCTTCGGGCGGTTGCTGCACGAGCTCGGCCCCGGGCTGGCCGAGTCCGTCCCGTGACGGAGCTGCGGCTCGAGCCGCTGCGGAGCATCGACGAGGCGCGCCCCGAGTGGGCGGCGCTGGCCGCGGCCGCGGAGAACCCGTTCGCGAGCCCGGAATGGTGCGAGCTCTGGCTCCGGCACATCGGCGGCGGCGTCGACGTCCACCTGTTCGCGGCCCGGCGGCAGGACGGGACACCCGCGGCGATTGCGCCGCTCGTCGTGACCCGCGGCCGCCACGTCCGCAAGGCGCGCTTCCTCGGCTTCGGGCCGTCGAACGAGCTCGGGCCGCTCGCCGCCGACCCCCAGAGCGGGATTTGGGCGCTGCGCGAGGCGCTGGCCGCCACACGCCGCGAGTGGGACGTCTTCCTCGGCGAGCACCTCCCCGGCGACGGCTGGGCCGGCCGCCTCGGCGCGACGTTCGTCGAGCGGAAGCCGGACCCGTTCGTCCGGGGCGAGTGGGCGAGCTGGGATGGCTACCTCGGCACGCGCAGCGCCAACTTCCGCCAGGAGCTGCGCCGCAAGGAGCGCCGCCTCGGCGAGCGCGGGCTGGCGTTCCGCGAGGTGGGCGAGGCCTCCGAGCTGGACGGCGCGCTCGACGTGCTCTTCGAGCTGCACCGCGCCCGCTGGGGCGACGAGGCCTCCCGCTGGTTCGCCGGGCGCGAGGCGTTCCAGCGCGAGTTCGCGCAGGTCGCGCTCGAGCGCGGCTGGCTGCGGGTGTCGGTGATGGAGCTGGACAGCAGGCCGGTCGCCGCGTACCACGGGTTCCGCTACGGCGGCGCCGAGTGGTCGTACCAGTTCGGCCGCGACCCCGCCGTGGACGCGGGCTCGGTCGGGCTGATCATCACCGCGCACGCCCTCCGCAGGTCGATCGAGGAAGGCGCGACGACCTTCCGGCTCGGGCCGGGCGGGCAGCAGTACAAGCTCCGCTTCGCGACCGGCGACGACGGCCTCGAGACGATCGGGCTCGCCCGGGGCCTCCGCGGGCGCGCGGCGCTCCGCGCCGCCAGGCGCCGCGCGGCCTAGCCGCGCTTCCGCACCGCGAGCGCGAGCACGACGCGGCGCGGGAGCTCGCCGGCGCGCGACCCGAGCAGGTCGGCGGCCCAGGCCGCGTCCTCGCGTTCCACCAGCCCGATCACCCGCGCGAGCGCGAAGAAGACAGCCGCTCCGGCGACGAGCCCGAGGACGAGCCCGCCGACCCCGCCGAGCCCGGCGGCGACCCCCCAGGCGGCCGCTCCACCCGCCGCCGAGACGGTCGCGCAGCGCAGCAGGCCGCCCCAGCCCCAGCGGATCGGCCCCGCGCGCCGCGCCGAGTAGAGGATCAGCGGGATCCCGGCTGCCAGCTGCGCCGCCGCGTTGGCGATCGCGGCGCCCACGGCGCCGTGGTGCGGTACGAGCGCCGCCGCGAGCCCGAGGTCGACGACCGCCGCCGCCATGGTCGCGACGAGCGGGAGCCTGACGTACTCGAGCCCGGCGAGGAGCGAGGACGCCAGCACGGTCACCGGCGTGATCAGCGACGCGCCGACCATGATCAGCAGCGGTTCCCTGGCCGCCGCGAAGTCCTCGCCCCAGACCAGGCGGACGGCGAGCGGCCCGAGCGCCGCGGTGGCGGCGGCGACCGGCATCGTCACGATCAGCAGCAGCCGCAGGGCGCGGCTGAAGCCGCGGCGGATCCGGTCGTGCTCGCCCGCGCCGAGCAGCGTCGCGACCGCGGGCGCGAGCACCGACCCCATCGCCGAGGGGAGCCGGACGACCGCCGTGACGAGCGCGAAGGCGATCGAGTAGAAGGCGATCTGGCTGTCTTCCGAGTAGTGGTTCAGGAAGAAGAACTCGGAGCGCCGCCAGACGATCAGGTACAGAACCCCGCTCGCCGAGGAGTACGCCGCGAAGCGGAGGCTGCGGCGGCGCAGTCGCGGGGCGGGCTCCAGCTCTGTCGACACCGCGGAGAGCGACCGGCGCGCGAGGATTCCCGTCCAGACGAGGACGAGCAGCAGCATCCCGGCCTCGACGGCGAACATCGCGCTGATCCGCCCGCCGAGCACGAGGACGAGCACGGTCGCCACCGTGCCGGCGCCGCCCGTGACGAGGCCCGCTAGCGTCGCGTCGCGCCAGCGCTGGAGGCCGGTCAGGATCGCGCCGGGCACGCTCGCCAGCACGCCGCTGAAGGCCGCGACGCCGGCGAGGATCCACGCGGCCCGCGGCTCGCTCCCGAGCAGTCCCAGCACGACCAGCAGCCCGCCGCCGAGCACCGCCGCCCCGAGCAGGATCCGAAAGGTCGCACGCGCGAGCCACCGCGCCTGCGCACCGCGCTCGGCGCCGACGGATTCGCCGACGTACCGCTGCAGCGACATCGCGAAGCCGCTCGTGAGGAGCTCGATCACGGAGATCTCGACGAACGCGATGAAGCTCTGCCGGCCCATCCCGTCCGGGCCGAGGTAGCGCGCGGCCGCTACGGAGATCACCAGCGCGTACACCTGCGGCAGCGCGTTGCTCAGCATCTTCCAGAGCCCGCCGCGCACGACCGACGAGCCGGTTGTCGCCTCCGCGCCGAAGGCCGGTGCCGTCTCCTCGCTCACGTCCACGTCACCAATTCGCCGCCGTGGGCGGCCTCGTACCGGACTAGCGGCGACATGATCGGCCCGTTCCGGCTCAGGAGCGGCAGCTGCGTGGTGTAGCGCCGGCACGCGCGGAGCTTGGTCAGGCGGTCGCGGACGCCTGCCGCGAGCGGCGACCAGCCGTCGCCCGCGGCTTCGTCGCTCCAGGCGGCGGCGTACGGCTGCTCGACGTAGCGGCCGAGCCGGCGGCCTCCGAGGCCGTCGCGCTCGACGAGCCGCAGCAGCCGCGCGTGGTCGTCGTGGAGGAGCGGAAAGGCGGGCACGAGCACGGTGTCGGCCCCGGCGACCGCTTCCGCCACCGCCGCGAGCACCACGGCGTCGTCGTCCCTCGTGTACTGCTGATCGCCGAACGGCAGCCAGACGGGCCACGCGCCGACGTCGTCGCATGCGAGCTCGTCCTCGCGCCGCCGGGCGCGGGCGGCGTCCCCCTCGGTGCGGAAGCCCGCCCGCGAGTCCCAGTCGCCCGCGGGCTCCGCCGAGTCGGGATCCCCGGCGAAGACCGTCACGACGGTGACTTCCGCGCGCGTGTGCGCGATCGCCGCCCCCAGCGAGAGGATCGCGTCGTCGAGGTGCGGCGAGAGGACGGCGACGCGGCCGTCGAGCGGCTCGCCGCCGTGGAGCCCGAGCCAGCTGAGCGTCGCGGGCAGCCGGCCCACGTCAGCTCGCGGCGACGCGCTCCCCGCTCAGCTCCTCGCGCTGCTGCGTGTGCTCGATCACGTCCGCGATGATCCGGTCGAGGTCGAGCGTCGTCTGCCAGCCGATCGCGTCGCGGATCTTGCCGGTGGCGGGCTCGCGGTGCAGCGTGTCCTCGATGCCCTGGTCGTAGACGCGCTCGTACGGGATGAACTCGATCGGCGAGTCGCTGCCGGTGGCGCGCTTCACACGCTCCGCGAGCTCGAGGATGCTGACCCGCTCCGACGAGCCGACGTTGAAGATCTCCCCGCCGATCGCGCTCGCGTCCATCAGGTCGCAGAGCGCGCGGACGGTGTCGGAGACGTGGCAGAACGAGCGGGTCTGCGTGCCGTCGCCGTGCACCTCGAGCGGCTCGCCGGCCAGTGCCCGCTCGACGAAGCGCGGGATCACCATCCCGTAGCGGCCGCTCTGCCGCGGCCCGACGGTGTTGAACAGCCGCACGACGACGGCGTCGAGGCCGCGCTCGAGGTGGTACGAGAGCGCGAGGTGCTCGTCCATCGCCTTGGAGTCGGCGTAGAGCCAGCGCTTCTCGGTGGTCGGCCCGTAGACGCGCCGGTCGGTCTCGGCGAGCGGACGCTCCTCGCGGTGGTCGCCGTAGACCTCGGAGCTCGAGGCGACGAGGACGCGCTTGCCGAACTTGCTGCAGTAGCCGAGCACGGTCTCCGTTCCCTGGACGTTCGTGATCATCGTGTGGACCGGCTGCTCGACGATCAGGCGCACGCCGACCGCCGCGGCCAGGTGAAAGACCACGTCGCACTTGTGGACGACCTCGCTGACCACCGCGGGCGAGAGGACCGAGTCGACCACGAGGTGGAAGTCGCGCCGGTCGCGCAGGTGCGCGATGTTGTCGAGCGACCCCGTCGAGACGTCGTCGAGCGCGAACACCTCCCAGCCGCCGGCCAGGAGCCGGTCTGCCAGGTGGGAGCCGATGAAGCCCGCGCCCCCGGTGACAAGCGCCTTCTTGCTCATCGCCGAAGGGTACTAACGGCCGCGGATACGGCTGAGC
>DASSQK010000167.1:0-3982 GCA_035702555.1 Gaiellaceae bacterium
CTCGCCGCCGAGCTCCAGATCGCCGAGCTCGTCCGCGAGAAGGCGCTCCAGCTCACGCGCGAGGAGGTGCCGCACGCGATCTCGGTCGAGGTCGACGAGCTCGGCGAGAAGGTCGTGCGCGCGACGATCTTCGTCGAGACCGACTCGCAGAAGCAGATCGTGATCGGCCGCGGCGGCTCGGTCGTGAAGCAGATCGGCACCCGCGCGCGGCCGGAGGTCGAGCTGCTGCTCGGCCACCCGGTCTTCCTCGAGCTGAAGGTGAAGACGCGTCCGCGCTGGCGGCGCGACGAGGCGATGCTCGAGCGCCTCGGCCTGTGACCCGCCTGCTCGTCCTGCTGGACGTCGACGGCACGCTCTTCCTGACGGACGACCCGCTCGCGGGTCGGGCGCTCGTCGAGTCGCTCGCGGATCCCTTCGACGTTCACCTCCCGCCGGACGCGATCGGCCGCGTCGACCACCGGGGCCAGACGTCGCTGCGCATCGCGCGGCTCGTCCTCGAGGCCGCAGGCGTCGCTGCCGCGACGATCGACGACGGCCTCGCCGCCTGGTGCCCCGCGTTCGCGAGGCGCTACCTCGAGCTGCTCTCCGGCGCGGACACGAGCGCCTGGCGCGCCGCCCCGGGCGCGGAACGGGCGCTCGAGCGCCTCGAAGAGGGCGGCCACCGCCTCGCGCTCCTCACCGGGAACCCCGAGCCCATGGCTCGCGCGCGGATGGAGCGGCTCGGCCTCGCGCGCTTCTTCGAGCCGGGCGGGGGCGCGTTCGGCTGCGACGGCGAGGAGCGCGCGGGGCTCATCGACCTCGCTCGGGCCCGCGCCGGCGGCTGGCCCGCGGAGGCTACGGTCGAGATCGGCGACACCGCGCGGGACGCGACCACGGCCCACGAGGCCGGTATCGGCTCGATCCGCGTGGGCGCCCAGGGTCTCGGCGAGGACGTCGTGGAACAGCTGCTCGCCTACACTTGAGCCGTGGCACAGGCGCCCGCCCTCCCGACCGGCTTCGAGCTCCCGCTCGAGCCGCGGCTGCCGCGGATCGGGTCGATCGACCAGGTCGCGCTCGAGGAGCGCGCCGCCACGCTCGCCAAGCGCAGCATCAAGCGCGAGGCGAAGGTCTTCGCGCTCGACCTGGCGGTGCGCATGACCGACCTGACGACGCTCGAGGGCGCGGACACGCCCGGCAAGGTCGCGGCGCTCGCGTCCAAGGCGATCCGCCCCGACCCGAGCGACGCCTCCGTCCCGTCGGTGGCCGCCCTCTGCGTCTACCCGAACCTCGTCCCGACCGCGGTCGAGCGGCTCCGCGACAGCGGCGTGAAGGTCGCCTCCGTGGCCACCGCGTTCCCGTCGGGACAGTCGCCGCTCGAGGCGAAGCTCGACGAGGTGCGGTGGGTGGTGCAGCACGGGGCCGACGAGGTCGACATGGTGATCGACCGCGGCGCCTTCCTGTCGGGCCGCTACGCGAAGGTCTACGACGAGATCGTCAAGGTGAAGGAGGCCTGCGGGGAGGCGCATCTAAAGGTGATCCTCGAGACGGGCGAGCTCGGCACCTACGACAACGTGCGCCGCGCGTCGCTGCTCGCGATCGCCGCCGGCGCCGACTTCATCAAGACCTCCACCGGCAAGCTCTCGTCGGCGGCCACGCTCCCGGTCGCGCTGGTGATGCTCGAGGCGATCCGTGACGTCTTCGAGGAGACCGGCCGCCGCGTCGGCTTCAAGCCCGCGGGCGGGATCCGCAACGCCAAGCAGGCGGTCCAGCACCTCGTGCTCGTGCACGAGACACTGGGGGTCGACTGGCTCACGCCCGACCTCTACCGCTTCGGCGCCTCCTCGCTGCTGAACGACATCCTCATGCAGCTGCGCAAGGAGAAGACCGGGCGCTACCAGGGCCCGGACTACTTCACGATCGACTGAGCAAGGAGGCCCGGCCGAAGGCCCGGGCCCCCTTCGCGTCCCGTTACAGAATCCCGCGCGCCTGGAAGGCCGTGCGCACCGCGTTGGCGGCGCTCGTCCCGTAGAGCTGCTGCGCCGCCGCGACAGTCCGCGCGGCGAGCTCCGGCATCGTCGTGCCCGTGTAGCCGTTCGTCCCCTGCAGGATGATCGTATCGGCCTTCACGTGGCCGAGCGCCAGGCGGATGTCCCAGAGCGCCCGCGACCAGATCTGCCCGTCGTGGTGCACCTCGCCGCTCAGGTCGCCTGGGTAGTGGAGGTTCGTGTCGAGCCGGCGCAGGCAGTGCGGAACCGTGCTCGTGTACGAGGTCGAGTCCCAGTCCGCCACGCACGGGAGCGGCTCGCGCTCCGGAACGCCGAGCGCCTGCGAGACGACATCCGAGACGGTCACGGCCCAGTAGTCGCCGAACCCCTCGCTGATCGCGCCGTTCTCCTCGGGGTCGAAGTTGAAGTTCTGCGCCGCGTGGAGCGCATGCCCGTACTCGTGCAGGATCACCTCGCCGTCCTCGGCGTCGTCGACGCCGCCCTTGCCGAAGCGCAGCTCGTCCTTCGGGTGCGTGGTCTCGAACGAGTTGTCGACGCCGAGCTGGTTGATGCGCACGTTCTGCGGCTCGTCGTTGATCGCCGGCAGCCGCGTTCCGAAGCCGAGGCTCTGGACGTACTTCTGCGCCTCGGTGATCCAGTAGTACGCCATCACCTGCTCGAAGCGGTCGTCGTTGCGCGTGTACGCGAACGTGTTCGCCGGCGAGAAGGCGAGGCTGCCCGTCGAGCTGTAGACGTCGGCGTAGTCGCCGCGCAGGTAGCCGCTGCCGTCGAGGTTCGTCAACGTGACGGCGTGGTAGGCCGCCGCCGGGACGGCGCCGTCGGAGTCCTTCTGGTCGGTGAGCGACTCGTCGCCGAGGCTCGACACCGGGTTCGGCACGAACACGAACGCGCTCCCCGTGGAGCCTGCGCTCCCGCTCTGGCTCGCGCCCGCGGTGGCCACGACGCCGACCCCCGCCAGAAGCACGAAAAGGATGGTCAGAAGTCTTCCGCGCATGTGAACCCTCCCCGGTTGCCGCTGAACCCCCAACGCGGACCGTAGCCCCGATCCGGGTCGCCGTCCAGTGGGGCTAAGCTAGCCGCGGGTGACCGAGCTCGAGCGAAAGCAGGATCGCGCGCCGATTCCGGCCGACTGGACGTACGCGAGCGCGCCGGAGTCGCGGGAGATCGTCCAGCTCCGGGAGCGCTACGGCCTCTTCGTCGGCGGCCAGTGGGTCGAGCCGGCCGAGAGCTACACGACGATCGACCCCTCGAGCGAGGAGCCGCTCGCCGAGGTCGGCCAGGCGACCGACGCGGAGGTGCAGCTGGCGGTCGAGTCGGCCCGCGAGGCATACGCGAACGGCTGGTCGGCCCTGCCGGGCTCCGAGCGCGCGAAGTACCTCTTCCGGATCGCGCGGATCCTGCAGGAGCGCTCGCGCGAGTTCGCGGTGCTGGAGTCGCTGAACGGCGGCAAGCCGATCCGCGAGTCGCGAGACGTCGACCTGCCGCTCGCGGCCGCGCACTTCTTCTACTACGCGGGCTGGGCGGACAAGCTCGAGTACGCCTTCCCGAACCGTACGCCCAGGCCGCTCGGCGTCGCCGGCCAGATCATCCCGTGGAACTTTCCGCTGCTGATGCTCGCGTGGAAGATCGCGCCCGCGCTCGCGGCGGGGAACACCGTCGTCCTGAAGCCCGCCGAGACGACGCCGCTCTCGGCGCTGCATTTCTGCGACGTCCTGCGCCAGGCCGAGCTGCCGCCGGGGGTGGTGAACATCGTCACCGGGGACGGGCGCACCGGCGCGGCGATCGTCAAGAGCGAGGTCGAGAAGGTCGCCTTCACCGGCTCGACGGAAGTCGGCAAGGCGATCCAGCGCGAGCTCGCGGGCACCGGCAAGAAGCTGACGCTCGAGCTCGGCGGCAAGGCCGCGAACGTGATCTTCGACGACGCCGCGCTCGACCAGGCCGTGGAGGGGATCGTCAACGGGATCTACTTCAACCAGGGCCACGTCTGCTGCGCGGGC
>DASSQK010000168.1:0-7606 GCA_035702555.1 Gaiellaceae bacterium
CGCGTCGTGCGCGCGCTGGAGCTCGCCGAGGCGGGCTCGAGCCTCCGGCCCGGCCGCGACACGCTCTGGAGCGGCGAGACGCGTCACCCGACGCGGATCTTCGGGCTCGAGGTGCCGCAGGAGGAGCTCGCGCGCAGGATCGAGCGGCGGACGCACGAGATGTTCGAGCGCGGGGTGGAGGAGGAGGTCGCCCGGGCGCTCTCGGGCCCGATCTCCGCGACCGCACGCACGATCCACGGCCTGCAGGACATCGCCGAGCTCCCGCGCGAGGAGGCGATCGAGGCGCTCATGCAGCGCACCCGCCGCTACGCCGCGTACCAGCGCAAGTGGATGCGCCGGATCCCCGGGCTCGTGCGCGTCGACGGCACGCTGCCGTCCGAGGAGGTGGCGGCGGAGATCGTGCGGCAGCTTGGTAGCGTGACCGCGCCCCGATGAAGCTCTCCAAGTGGCACGGCCTCGGCAACGACTACCTGCTCGTCGAGCAGGCCGAGCTGCCGGTTCCGCTGACTCCCGACCGCGTGAAGCGCATCTGCGACTACCACTTCGGCGTTGGCTCGGACGGGATCCTCGAGGTGGTCTCCGCGAACGGCGACACCGCCGAGGTGGTCATCTGGAATCCCGACGGCTCGGTGGCCGAGCTCTCCGGGAACGGCACCCGGATCGCCGCGCGCTGGCTGGCGCGCCGCGCCGGTGCCGACGAGGTTCGGATCCTCGTCGGCCCGCGGATGGTGCTCGCCCGGCTGCGCGGGGAACGCGACGTCGAGCAGGAGATGGGCGCCGTCGAGGTCGGGGAGCCGGAGACCATCGACGTCGACGGCGAGGCGGTCGAGCTCACACCGGTGTCGGTAGGAAACCCGCACGCGGTCATCCAGCGGCTCCCGGACCGCGCCGAGCTGCTGCGGCTCGGGCCGCTCGTCGAGAACCACGCGCGCTTCCCCGAGCGGACGAACGTGCAGCTCGTGCGCGTGGACGGCGAGCACGAGCTCAGCGTCGGCGTCTGGGAGCGCGGGGCGGGGGAGACGCTCTCGTCCGGGACGAGCGCCGTCGCCGCAAGCGCCGCCGCGGTCGCGAACGGGTGGTGCGAGAGCCCGGTCACGGTGCACCTCGCAGGCGGCGACCTGCGTGTCGAGCTCGCCGAGGGCCGCGCGCGTCTCACAGGCCCTGCGGAGGAGATCTGCACGGTCGAGCTCTCGGAGGAGTTCTCGTTGTGAGGTTCGCGAAGCGCCTCGACGCGGTGCCGCCGTACCTGTTCGCCGAGCTCGAGCGCAAGATCGAGGAGAAGCGGCGCGCGGGGGTCGACGTGATCAGCCTCGGCATCGGCGATCCCGACCTGCCGACCCCGCAGCCGGTGATCGACGCGCTCGCCGCCGGGGCGCGCGACCCCGGCACGCACCGCTACCCGACCAACCACGGCTCCACGGAGTTCCGCGAGGCGGCCGCGGCGTTCTACCGCGAGCGCTTCGGCGTCGAGCTCGATCCCGCCTCCGAGGTCGTCCCGGCGCTCGGCGGGAAGGAGGCCGTGGGTCACATCGCGCTCGCGCTGCTCGACCCCGGCGACGTCTGCCTCTCACCGGACCCGGGCTACCCGCCCTACACCTCGGGCCCGGTCTTCGCCGGCGCGGAGGTGCACTACCTGCCGCTGCGGCCCGAGCACGGGTTCCTGCCCGACCTGGACGGAATCCCGAGCGACGTCCTGGAGCGCGCGAACCTGCTCTTCCTCGACTACCCGAACAACCCGACGGGCGCGGTCGTCGAGCCGGGGTACTTCGAGCGTGCGGTCGAGCTCGCGCGCTCGAGCGGGCTCGTGGTCGTCCACGACAACGCCTACTCCGAGCTCTGCTACGACGGCTACCGCGCCCCGAGCTTCCTCGAGACAGCGGGCGCGAAGGACGTCGGCGTCGAGATCTTCTCGCTTTCGAAGGGCTGGAACATGACCGGCTGGCGTGCGGGACTCGTCGTCGGCAACGCCGAGGTCGTCGAGCGCTACCGGCAGCTGAAGACGAACCTCGACTCCGGGATGTTCGAGGCCGTCCAGCGGGCGACGGTCGCCGCGCTCACCGACGCACGCGACTTCCCGCGCGAGATGTCGGCGGTGTACGAACGGCGCCGGAACCTCGTCGCGGAGGCCCTCGGCGCGATCGGTCTCGACGTCGACCCGCCGCAGGCGACGCCGTACTTCTGGGTGCCCGTCCCCGAGGGCCACACCTCCGCGTCCTTCACCGAGCTCGTGCTCGAGGAGGCGGGCGTCGTGGTCTCGCCGGGGCCGTCGTTCGGCCCGAGCGGGGAGGGGTTCGTGCGCATCTCGCTCACGGTCGCGGACGAGCGCCTGGAGGAAGCGGCGCGGCGGATCGAATCCTCGCTGCGGAGCGGCATAATTCCTGCGTGACGACCCGCCAGCCCGATCCAGCGCCGGGTGCGGAGCCCGAGCGCGGGTTCGTGCTCGCGGCCCCCGCGAAGGGCGCCGACGCAGGAGCAGACCTCGCCGAGCTGCGCGAGCTCGCGCGCACGGCCGGGGTCGAACCGGTCGACGAGCTCGTCCAGCACCGGGAGCGGCCCGACCCGCGGACGTATGTCGGCAAGGGCAAGCTGGCGGAGCTGCAGGTGGCGTTCAAGGCCTCCGGCGCGGAGTCTTTGATCGTCGACGACGAGCTCTCCCCGGTGCAGCAGCGCCGGCTCGAGGACGCGCTCCAGGCGCGGGTCGTCGACCGGACGCAGCTGATCCTGGACATCTTCGCCCAGCACGCCGTCAGCGCCGAGGGCAAGCTCCAGGTCGAGCTGGCGCAGCTCGAGTACAACCTGCCGCGGATGCGCGGCCTCTGGCAGCACCTCGAGCGGCTCGGGGGCGGCGTCGGCACGAGAGGCCCCGGCGAGAGCCAGCTGGAGACCGACCGCCGCCTGGCGCGGCGCCGCGTGACGCTCCTGCGCGAGCGCCTGCGCGGCCTCGCCAAGCAGCGCGCGACGAGGCGCAAGTCGCGGCGGCGCTCCGAGACGCCGACGATCGCGCTCGCCGGCTACACGAACGTCGGCAAGTCGACCCTGCTGAACGCGCTCACGGATGCGGGCGTGTCCGTGGACGACCGTCTCTTCGAGACGCTCGACCCGACGACCCGCGGCTTCGAGGTCGACGGGCGCCGCTACCTCGTCACCGACACCGTCGGGTTCATCCGCCGCCTCCCGCACGAGCTGGTCGAGGGCTTCGCGGCGACCCTGGAGGAGACGCTGGTCGCGGACCTCGTGCTGCACGTCGTGGACGCGTCCGTGTCCGACGACGAGCTCGACGTCCAGCTAGAGGCCGTACAGGCGGTGCTCGGCGAGATCGGCGCGGGCGAGCTGCCCGTCGAGCTCGTGCTGAACAAGATCGACGCCGTCGACCTGCTGCGGCGGCGGCGCCTCGGCAACCGCTTCCCGGACGCGCTGCAGGTCTCGGCGCGGACGGGGGAGGGCCTAGAGCGGCTGCGGGAGCGGATCGCGGCGCGATTCGGCGAGCGCTTCGAGCCTGTGCGGCTGCTGATCCCGTACGACGAGGGCGCGCAGCTGGCGGAGCTGTACGCGCTCGGCATGCCGGTCGAGGAGCGCAGCGACCGCGAGGAGGGGGTCTTCATCCGCGCCCACCTGCCCATGCGCGAGGTGCGCCGGTTCGCCCGCTACCTCGTGCTGGAGCCGGGGGCCGAGGCGCGGACGAGCGGGTGATCGAGCTCCCGATCCGCCGTCTGCGCGACGACGCCGTCATCCCGGCGCGCGCGTACGCGGACGACGCCGGGCTCGACCTCGCCGCGTGTGAGCGGCACGAGCTGGGCCCGGGGGAGCGGGCGACGGTCGGCACCGGGCTCGCCGTCGCGATCCCTCCCGGTCACGCAGGCTTCGTGCAGCCGCGCTCGGGCCTGGCCGCGCGCCACGGGCTCACCGTCGTCAACTCGCCCGGCCTCGTCGACGCCGGCTACCGGGGCGAGATTCGCGTCGTGCTCCTGAACACCGACGCGCGCGAGGCTTTCACGGTGGAGCCGGGCATGCGCATCGCCCAGCTCGTGGTGCTTCCCGTGCCGGAGCTCGATCCCGTCGAGGTGGAGGAGCTGCCGGACAGCGAGCGCGGCGTTCGCGGCTTCGGCTCCTCGAGGAGCTGAGTGGGGGAACCGCGGATCCGCGTCTCGGCGCTCCTGCGGTGGCAGTCGAGCATCCTGCTCTGCCGCCACGAGAAGAACGGTCGCGAGCTCTGGCTGTTGCCCGGCGGAGGCGTCGACTCCGGCGAGAGCCTCGTCGACGCCCTGCACCGCGAGCTTTCCGAGGAGGTCGGAATCGACGACGAGCTCCCGGTTGAGGGCCCGATCGCGATCGTCGACTCGATCGCACCCGTGCGCAGCTTCGCGGCGAAGCACGTCGTCCACATCATCTTCGCGGCCGACCTCACCGGTCGCTCGCTCGAGACGGTCACGTCCCACGACGCCGCTGTCCGGGGCCATCGTCTGTTCGCGTCCGACGAGCTGGACGAGATCGTCCTGCACCCGCCGATCCAGCGCTTCCTGCAACGCTGGACACCCGGCGACCCGGCCGTCTACCTCGGCGCCCTCTGGGCCCCGTAACCGCACCGACCCCAAGTAACAGACTGTTACTTGCTCTCGTCGCCGACCGCGGGAAGTCGCCGTTTTGCAGGCAGTTTTCTTCGCCGTTGCCCATCCCCAGGGCGCGAACCCTCTTGTAACAGACTGTTACTTGGATCAGAACCGGCCGCCGCGGGTTCTCGCGCGCTCGGCCGAGACGGCGTGCGCTTCCGCCTCCAGCTCGTCCGCCAGTGGCTCCAGCTCCGGCGGTTCGCCGCCGCTCCTGTGGGCGAGTGCCTGCGCGAGGAGCCAGTCCGCGAGCCATGGGTTGCGGGGGAGGAGAGGGCCGTGGAGATACGTGCCGAGGACCCGGCCGGAGCGGCAGCCCTCGTAGCCGCTCTCGCCGTCGTTCCCGAAGCCGGCGACCACGCGGCCGAGGGGCTCGGCGCCCTCGTCGAGATACGTGCGGCCGGCGTGGTTCTCGAACCCGGCCAGCGTTCGCCGTTCGCCCGGCTCGAGCTCGCACTCGAGCAGCACGTCGCCGATCATCCGCCGCTCGCTCGCGACGGTGTGCAGCGGCAGGAGCCCCACGCCGGGAAGCTCGTCGCCGCCCTGGTCGCGGTAGAAGCGCCCGAAGAGCTGGTAGCCGCCGCAAACGGCCAGCACCGCGGCGCCGCCCTCGACGGCCTCGCGAAGAGCCGGGCCCATCGCGGCGAGGGCGGGCGCGATCAGCTCCTGCTCGCGATCCTGGCCGCCGCCGACGTAGAAGAGGTCGTGCTCGCCCGGGCGGGCGGCGTCGCCGGGGCCGAGCGACCGCACCTCGAGCTCGTGCCCGCGCCATGCTGCTCGCCGCGTGAGGACGGCGATGTTGCCGCGGTCGGCGTAGATGTTCAGGTAGTCCGGGAAGAGGTGCCCGACGACGATCCGCATCAGGCGGCCTGCTCCCAGTAGGGCCGCGCGAAGCCGCGCCTGGCGACGAGGTCGCGCAGCGCGAGCATCGCCGTGTACGTGGGCAGCGCGGCGAGCTCGCCGCCGGGCGGCGTGAGCTCGAGCGCCCGGTCGAGCGCGTCCTCGAGCGACGGCACGACGTCGATCGCGGCGCCGTCGAGCCCCGCGTACTTGAAGCGCAGCGCGAGCTCCGCCGCGCGCTCGCCGGTCGCGACGAGCCGCTCGAGCCCGCCGAGGAGCGGCTCGAAGTCGACGTCCCAGATCCAGGACACGTCGCGGCCGTCGGCGATCTCGTCGTTGAGCGCGATCAGCAGGAGGGACGGCGCCCCCGCGGCGACCAGCGTCCGGACGACCTCGTTCGCGCCGGCCGGGTTCTTGATCAGGAGCACGAGCAGCGAGCGGTCGGCGACGGCGATCCGCTCGAAGCGCCCGAACGCGGCAGAAAACGCCTGCAAACCGGCCGCGATCTCGTCGGGCGACGCGCCCAGCGCGCGCGACAGCGACGCGGCCGCCAGCGCGTTGTACACGTTGTAGAGGCCCGGCACGCGGAGCTCGACGCGCCGCGTTCCCTCGGGCAGCGCCAGGTCGAATGCGACGCTCTCGAGGCCGTTCAGCTCGATCGAGCGGGCCGCGACGTCGAGCGGCAGCCGCGCGTGCCCGCACGCGGGGCAGCGGAAGTCGCCGAGATGTCCGATGTACGCGGCGGCGTACTCGTACGGCGTCCCGCAGCGGACGCACCATTTCGAGTCGGCGGCATGCTGGAGCTCGGGCGAGGCGTGCCGCGGGTCGTCGAGCCCGAAGACGGTCGTGGGGCGAGAGCGCGCGGCGTGCTCGGACGCGATGTCGCCGAGCTGCGGGTCGTCCGCGTTCGCGACGAGCACGGTCGCTTCCGGCAGCTCGCGGGCGGTCGTGCGCCAGCGCCCGGCGAGCAGCTCCAGCTCCCCGTAGCGGTCGAGCTGGTCGCGGAAGAGGTTCCCCAGCGAAAGCGCACGTGGGCGGACGCGTTGCGCCACCTCGGGCAGCGCCGCCTCGTCTACCTCGAAGAGCCCGAGCTGCGCGCCTCTGGCAGCCACGAGCGCGGACGCGACGCCCGAGACGAGATTCGCGCCGGCGCGGTTGTGCGCGAGCCGCCGCGAGCCGCCGAGGATCGACGCGGCCATCGCCGCCGTGGTGGTCTTGCCGTTCGTCGCCGACACGAGCGCGGAGCCCTCCGGCAGGCGCGCGGCAAGCCGGTCGACCGCGCCGGGATCGAGCTTCCAGAGAAGCTTCCCGGGCAGCGTCGTGCCGCCGCCGGCGCCGGCGAGCCGGGAGAGGCCGGCCGCGGCCCGCGCGAGGCCGATCTCGAGGGCGAGCGGAGCGCGCACGGGCGGGACGCTACCGCGCGCCGCCGGCCGTCACTCGTTCGAGGGAACTTCCGGGGCCCTCCCCCCGCCGGGGGATGTAGCACCCCGGGCCGCGAGCCTACGTTCCGCGCGGTTTTCTCGGCGGCGAGCCCGACCCGGCTTCGCCGCGAAGGGGCAATTGCGGCCCGCGCGAGGGCGCGGAAAGGAGAACGGAAGGTGCGGATGAACGGCGGCAATCGAGGACAGACGCGGTCGAGCGCGCTCTGGGGCACGGGCAACCGTGGCGGTGAGTCTCGCTCGAGCGCGCTGTGGGGGAAGGGAGGCCGCGGTGCGATCACCGCCCTGGTGGCGATGCTCGCGATCAGCGTCCCGCTCGCTTCCAGCGCGGGCAAGAGGCACGCTCGGCTGGCCGGGCACGCAACGCTCAAGAAGACGTGGATCTCGCCCGGCCTGTTGAAGGGCTCGAAGCGGCATCCGAACCAGTACGTGCACGTGATCATCCGGAGCACGAGCGGCAGGCTGTCGCCCGCGCTCTCGGCCTTCACCCACGTGAACCAGTACGCGGACGACGACCGGGGCGGCCTGGACCGGCGCCTCAGCCTGATCGACGGCGTCGCCGTGACGGTGCGGGCGGGAGCCCTGCCCAAGCTGATGGCGATGCCGAACCTGATCGTGACGCCCGACGTCCAGGTGCACGTGAGCGGGTTCAGCTCCGGGCAGCTCTGGCCGTACGAGACCGGCCTGTCGAAGGGCTGGAGCGGCGGCGACGCTCCGAAGGCG
>DASSQK010000169.1:0-2116 GCA_035702555.1 Gaiellaceae bacterium
GTGCGCGGGACGGTCTGGGTCGCCGAGCAGCTCACGGCCGAGGCCGAGCGGCAGGTGCGCGAGCAACGGTCGCCGCGGCGCCGTCTGCTCGAGGCCGAGCGGCAGCTCGAGCTGGGCCTGCTGACCCTCGACGAGTACGAGGCTATCGAGGAGGACGCGCTGGACGCGCTCGAGCAGGACGAGGAGGGACGATGGCGGACGTGACCGACGCCCAGCAGAAGCGCGCCGAAGCACGAAAGCGACGGCGCAAGCAGGACGAGCCGGAGCGCGAAAGCGAGCCCGAGAGCTCGCCGCAGGCCGGGGCCGACGGCCACGACGCAGGGCAGGGTGCTCGCCAGGCCGCGAAGCTCGCGGCTGCGATCGGTGCCGCCGGTGCCGCCGCGGCGGTCGCCAAGGCGCTGACCTCGCACGGCGACGAGCAGAAGGACGAGCAGGATGTGGAGGCGCCCGCCCCGGACGACGAGCCTGTCGCCGAGGAGGCCGAGGAGCCGCAGGACGCTGCACAGGCCGACGAGCAGGATGCCGCCGGGCCGGAGCCGCAGGAGGAGCCCGAACCCGAGCGAGACCCCGTGCAGGGCGCCGGGGCAGGCGACGCGCGCCGCGCGATCGACCGTGGGCGCGAGCAACTGGAGGATCTGCTCGGCCGCCCGGTCGAGAAGGTCTCGTCGCTCGAGCGGACGCACGACGGCTGGGTGCTCGCGCTCGAGGTCGTCGAGCTGCAGCGCATCCCGGAGACGACCGACGTGCTCGCGACCTACGAGATGGAGCTCGACGGCGACCTCAACCTGCGCCGGTACGAGCAGGCGCGCCGCTACCACCGCGGCCACACCGACAACGGGGACGAGCGGTGAGCAGCCGCGACCTCGATGCCTATCGCCCGCAGCACCCGGCCCAGCTGGCCGACGTGCTCGAGCGCGTGCTCGACAAGGGCATCGTCATCGCCGGTGACATCCAGATCAACCTCCTCGACATCGAGCTGCTGACGGTGAAGATCCGGCTCCTGATCGCGTCGGCCGACAAGGCGCGCGAGATGGGCATCGACTGGTGGCAGAACGACCCGTTCCTCTCGGGTCAGAACGGTCACGGGGAGCTGGAAGAGCGGCTGCGCAAGCTCGAGGAGAAGGCAGGCCTGCCGACGACGAAGGAGGAGTGATGGCCGCGTTGCCCCTCCACGAGGAGGCCGCCGGCTGGTACCTCTACGGCGTCGTGCCGAGCGGCGCGGAGGCGCCGCGCGCCGCCGCCGTCGACCCGCGGCACGAGGTGGTCGCGGTGCGCGAAGGGCCGGTCGCCGGGCTGGCGAGCCGGGTCTCGCTCGACGAGTTCGACGAGGCCGCGCTGGCCGAGCGCCTTGCCGACGCGCAGTGGCTGGAGGAGAAGATTCGCTCGCACGAGCAGGTGCTGGAGTCGGCGCTCGCGACGTCCGCCGTCGTGCCGTGCCGCTTCTGCACCGTCTACCGCGACGAAAGTGCCCTGCGGCGCTTCCTCTCGGACCGGGCCGGCGCGCTCTCGGGCGCGCTCGCCCGCGTCGAGGGGCGCGTCGAGCTCGGCGTGAAGGCGTTCGCGGTTCCGGAGTCGAGCGGAGACGAGGCGTCACAGGCCGAGAGCGGGCGCGCGTACCTCGAGGCGCGGCGGCGCGAGCGGCAGGCGCGCGAGGAGCTCGCGCAGTCGCGCGCGCAGCTCGCGGGCGAGCTCCACCAGCGCCTGCGCGACGCGGCCGAAGACGGCGTGCTGCTCGACCTGCAGAGCCGCGAGGCGAGCGGCCGCGACGCGGACATGATCTTCAACGGCGCCTACCTCGTCGCCGAGGGGGAGCGCTTCCGGGCCGTGCTGGCGGCGGCGTCGCGCGACCACGGCGGGCTCGACCTCGAGCTGACGGGGCCGTGGCCGCCCTACAACTTCGTGCCCGTGGAGCTGGCGAGCGCGTGAGCCGCGACCGCCAGGCGCTGCAGCACGAGGTGACGCTGCTCGAGCTCGTCGACCGCGTGCTGAACAAGGGTGTCGTGCTTTCCGGCGACATCACGCTGTCGGTCGCCGACGTCGACCTCATCTACCTCGGCCTGCGCGTCTTCCTCACGTCCGTCGCGACGCTCGACGAGCAGCGGCTCCTGGACGAGGT
>DASSQK010000170.1:0-4067 GCA_035702555.1 Gaiellaceae bacterium
CTCCTCGCCGTCGAGGATGATCCGCCCCGCAGTCGGCTTGTAGACCCCCGTCAGCATGTTGAAGAAGGTCGTCTTGCCGGCACCGTTCGGGCCGATCAGCGAGACGACGGTGCCGCGCGGGATCGTGAAGTCGACGTCGTCGGTCGCGACGAGGCCGCCGAACTCCTTGCGCAGCTGCTCGGCGACGACGAGGTTGCCGTTCTGGCTACTCATGCCGCGCGTCGTAGAGCGGCGTGTCGTGCACGCCTTCCTGGAACTCGGCCTGCCGTCTCGCGCTTGGGATCAGTCCCTCCGGGCGGATCAGCATCACGAGCACGATGATCGCGCCGTAGATCCCGTACTGGTAGAGCGGCACCTCGAAGTTCGTGCCGAACGTCTGGTTGAGCGAGTGGCCGATGTTCGCGAGACCTTCCTGGTTCAGGTACGCGAGGAACGCCGCGCCGAACATGACGCCCCAGACGTTGCCCATCCCGCCGAGGATGACCATCGAGAGGATGAAGGCCGAGATGTTGAAGCTGAAGTCGTTCGGGAACGTCGAGCTCTTGAACGACGCGAAGTAGGCGCCGGCGACGCCGCCGAAGAAGGCGCCGGTCGCGTACGCCCACGTCTTCGTCCGCATCAGCGGCACGCCCATCGCCGCGGCGGCCGTCTCGTCTTCGCGGATGGCGATCCAGGCGCGTCCGAGCCGCGAGTCGCGCAGCCTCAGGCTGCAGAAGACGGTGATCGCGACGAGCGCCAGGACGAGCCAGAAGTAGAGGCGCGGCCCGGTGAAGAACGTCCCCGAGCCCGTCTGGAAGCTGGTGCCGAAAAGTCCGGGCGCGTCGATCGGCGTGATCCCGTTCGGGCCGTTCGTGAGGTTGAAGCCGCCGAGGTTGTCGCCGTTGTTCGCGACCTGCGGCAGGATCTCGCCGAACCCGAGCGTGACGATCGCCAGGTAGTCGCCGCGCAGGCGCAGCGTCGGCAGTCCGATGAGGATTCCGATCAGCGCGGTGATGAGCCCGGCGATCAGCAGGAGCAGCCAGATGTTGATGTGGAAGCCCGGCGTCGACGAGCCGACGCCGGTCGCGCCGAAGTGCACGTTCCGATGCGCGAACTGCACCGACGCGAACCACGCGCATGTGTACGCACCCATCGCGTAGAAGGCGACGTAGCCGAGGTCGAGCAGGCCCGCGTAGCCGACGACGATGTTGAGGCCCACGGCCATGATCACGTAGACGCCCATGATCACAGCGGTGTTCACGTCGGGGTAGGCGCCGAACAGCCGCATGTCGTGGAGGCTGCCGTTGTAGAAGGGGTAGGTGATCGCGACGATCGCGATCAGCGTCGGGATCAGCGCACGGCGCGCCCACGCGTGCTTCTCGGGGACGTACTGGTCGACGTAGTTGGCGGCGAACAGCGCGACGACGAGCAGCGCGAGCGGCCACGAGATGATTGCGACCACGATCACGAGCAGCGCCTTGAGCGCCCAGTTCGCCTGATCCCGGTGCTTGTCGTCCATGCCACGCCAGCGCCGGCGCGGCTCGCCGAGCATTCCTCCCCAGCGGTGGTACCACGGCTGGCGGTATTCGGGGAGCTGCTCAGCCACCCTCGGGCGTCCTCTCACCCAGCAGCCCCTCGGGCCGGAAGACCAGGATCAGGATCAAGATCGCGAACACGATCGACTGCGTCCACTGCGAGCTCGGCGCGTGCCACGACAGGCCCTCGTTGAATTGCTGGATCAGGCCGATCAGGATCGCGCCGAGGACGGCGCCGGGCAGGTTGCCGATGCCGCCGAGCACGGCGGCCGTGAACGCGATCAGGCCGAGCTGGAAGCCCTGGTCGTAGCGGATGTTCGTGGAGTAGAGGGCGTACAGCAGACCTGCGACGCCCGCGAGCGCCCCCGCGATCAGGAACGTGAACGAGATGGTGCGGTTGACGTTGATGCCCATCATCGCCGCGGCCTCCTGGTCCTGCGCCGTCGCGCGCATCGCCTTTCCCTGCCGGGTTCGCTGCACGAGCCAGATGAGCAGGAACAGGATCGGGATCGTCGTCATCGCGACGATCAGGCTCGACCAGCGGTACTCGTTGCCGCCGATCGTGAACACGGCCCCCGTCGGCAGGATGTTCGGAACCGAGACGGGAGCCGGCCCGAGCAGGTAGAGGCCGACGTTCTGGAGGATGAACGACATCCCGATCGCCGTGATCAGCGGCGCCAGCCGGGGTGCGTTCCGCAGCGGCCGGTACGCGAGCCGCTCGATCGTCACGTTCAGGATCCCGCAGAACGCCATCGCGACGAGCAGGGTCAGCAGGAGCCCGCCGATGACGGCGATACCGGAGGTGTTCGCGCCGAGCCCGAGCCGGTTCGCCGCGAACGAGAACGAGACCCAGCTGCCGAGCATGAACACGTCGCCGTGCGCGAAGTTGATCAGCTCGAGAATGCCGTAGACGAGCGAGTAGCCGAGCGCGATCAGCCCGTAGACAAGGCCGAGCGTGAGGCCCTCGAGCGCGACGCTGGCGAAGTCCGACGGTGTCTTCGCGAGATTGACGCTCAGCCACAGGAGCAGCAGGACGACGAGCGTCGTCGCAATGGCAGGCCCGAGGCCGGCGGCTCTGATCCGGCCGATCCAGGAGCTCTGCTGGGTGCTCGCGACGGTGGCCACAGGAAGGGTCGGAGGGGGAGGTCGCCCTCCCCCTCCGCGTTCTCTGCTGTTAGGAGGACTTCACCAGATCGGTCGGCGGCGTGATCGTCTTGTACGTGGTCTGCTTGCCGTTCTTGATCTGGTAGACGGTGACCGGGTTCGAGTTGGTGTCCCCGTTCGAGTTGATCTGGAAGTTGCCGAGGATGCCGTCCGTCACCTTCGTGTCGAGCAGCTTCGCCGCCACGTCGGCCCGCGTCCCGTCGCTCTTCTCGATCGCCGAGAGGAGCACTACGGCCGACTGAGCCGCGTACGACGAATACGGGTCGACGTTGCCGCCGGACTGCGTCGCGCCGAAGTCCTTGACGAACTTCTGACCGGTCGGACCGAGCTTCTCGTTCGGCTCGCCGGCGACACTGATGTACATGCCCTCGGAGACGCTGCCGGCGCCGCTCACGACCGCGGAGATCGGCGTGAAGCCGTCCGGTGCCATGAGCGTCACCTTCTTGCCGAGGACGGACGCGAGATCCTTGATCAGCTTGCCGCCGTTCTCGCAGATGAGCCCACCGATGAAAACGGCGTCCGCACCGGACTGCTTGATCTGCGTGGCGAGGCCGGTGTAGGACGACGCCTTCGAGTTCCACGCCGAGAAGCCCGCAACCGGGATGTTGAGCTTCGTCAGCGCGTTCTTGTAGTCCGTCGCGACGCCGAGGCCGTAGGCCTGCTTGTCGTTGAGGATGTAGATCTTCTTGAGGCCGAGCTGCTGCGTGTTCAATGCATCGGCCGCGCCCTGGAAGTCGTCGGCGGCGACGATGCGGATGTAGTTTCGCTTGCCGGTCGGGTAGTACTTCTGCGGCTCGCCGGCAGCGGTGCCAGGACCGCTGTGCGTGAGACCGACGTACGTGTTCGCCGGGCTGATCATGCCGACAGGCCCGTCGGGCGCACGGTTGAGCACCGGGATGATGATCTCGGCGCAACCCGAGTTGAACGTCCCGATGACGCCGATGACGCTCTTGTTCTGCGCGTACGCCTGCGCGTTCGCAGAGCACTTCTCGGACGCCCACGCGCCTTCCTGCGCCGTCGCGTCGTCACACGACTGGTAGCCGATGTTGTACTTGCCGGCCTTGAAGTTGTGCTGCTTGAGGATGAACTTGATCGCTTCCGTCATCTGCACCGTCTGCGCGCGGCCTGAGCCCTGGAGCGGCAGGTCGGACGCGATGATGTAGTCGGGCTTGCCAGAGCCCTGGTAGTAGATGTCGGAACACGAAGACGCGGGCAGCGCTGTCGCGTTCCCCGAGCTGCTGCTGCTCCCCCCACCGCCACAGCCTGCGGCGACGAGCGCGAGCACGGCCGTGAGGCCCAGCAGCGCTGTCAGCAATGGCTTTCTCGTCACTCTCCCTCCTCGATCGGGCATACCGGGGCGGCCGCGCGGGAGGTTCCAGCCCGCGCCGC
>DASSQK010000171.1:0-8636 GCA_035702555.1 Gaiellaceae bacterium
ACCGGCATCTCGTCGCGCGCGTACGAGAGCGGCTTGCCGACGTTCCGCGATTCGATCTCCGCGAGCTCCTCCGCGTTGTCGTCGATCACGGCGGCGAGCTTCAGCAGCGCCTCCTGCCGCTCGCCGGGCGTCGTCTCGAGCCACTCGGGCAGCGCCTTCTTCGCCGCCTCGACGGCGCGGTCGACGTCCCCCTGCGTCCCGCGCGGGACCTCGGCGATGGTCTCGCCGGTCGCCGGGTTCAGCACCTCCATGGTGCCGCCCTCGACCGCGTCGACCCACTCGCCGCCGACGAAGTTCTTGTGCTGAGAAACCGTAACGCTCATGCCAAAGCCTCCCGGTCGAATCCGAGCGTCAGCCTACCGCGCTCAAGAATCCTGCGGCTGCGCCAGCGCCTCGGGCCCTTCGTCCTCCGAGGCCTCCGCAGCCGTCCCCGCACCGCGCACCGCCCCCGGCCGCTCCGCCGTCACCTTCTGCGCGATCCAGACCGGAATCAGCGACATCACGATCACGAACAGGGCGACCACGTTCACGACGGGCTGCTCGACCGGCCGGAACAGGTTCGCGAAGATCCAGATCGGCAGCGTCTGCTGCGCGCCCGCGGTGAAGATCGTCACCACGACTTCGTCCCACGAGAGCGCGAAGGCGAGCAGGCCGCCGGCGAGGAGCGCCGTCCGCATCTGCGGGAACGTCACGAAGCGGAACGTCTGCCACGCATCCGCGCCGAGGTCGTACGACGCCTGCTCGAGCGAGCCCGCCACCCGCCGCAGGCGCGCGAGCGAGTTGTTGTAGACGACGACGATGCAGAAGGTCGCGTGCCCGATGATGATCGTCAGCAGGCCGAAGTCGATGCCGACCGTCGTGTAGGTCGTGCGCAGCGCGAGCCCGGTGATGATCCCCGGGAGCGCGATCGGCAGGATGACCACGAGCGAGATCGCGTCGCGACCGAAGAACTCGAAGCGCGAGACCGCGAGCGAGGTCAGCGTCCCGAGGACGAGCGCCACGAAGGTCGCCCCGAGCGCGGCCCGCACCGACAGCCAGAGGGCCTGGCGCACCCCGTCGTCGTGGTAGGCGGCCGTGACCCACTTGGTCGTGTACGTGTCGATCGGCCAGCTCTGCGTGACGCTCGCGTTGAACGCGTACAGGGCGATCAGGACGAGCGGCAGGTAGATGAAGGCGAGCGTCAGCCCGGCGCCGAGGCGTAGGAAGACGCGGGTCAGACGGGACTCGACCATCAGAGCGCCTCGAAGGCGTGCAGCCGCCTGGCGACGAGCAGGTAGACGACCATGACCACGATCGGGACGAGCGTGAACGCCGCCGCGACCGGCAGGTTCGTCCCGTGGTTGTCGTAGATGACGGTGCCGATGAATTGCTGGCTCGTGATCAGCTTCGGCGCTATGTAGTCGCCGAGCGTTAGCGAGAAGGTGAAGATCGAGCCGGCCACGACCGCCGGGAACGTCAGCGGCAGCGTGACGCGGAAGAACGTCCGCAGGGACTTCCCGCCGAGGTCGGCCGAGGCTTCGAGCAGCGAGGGCGGGATCCGCTCCAGCCCCGCGTAGACAGGCAGGATCATGAACGGGAGCCAGAGGTAGGTGAAGACGAGCCAGAGCCCCGTCGTGCTGTAGCCGTCGAACGAGACGCCGAGTGGCCCGAGCGCCCAGTTCAGCACGCCCGCGCCCGAGAGGATCGTCCGCCAGGCGTAGGCCTTCACGAGGTAGCTGGCCCACAGCGGCATCAGCACGGCGACGACCAGCAGGTTCCGCGTCCGGGGCGAGGCGACGCGCGCCATGTAGTAGGCGATCGGAAACGCGAGGATCGCGTCCGCGACCGTCACGAACGCCGCCATCTTGATCGTCCGCCAGGCGACGTCGCGGTAGACGGGCTCGTCGAACAGTCGTCGGAAGTTGTCGAACGTGTAGGTGTGGACGACCTCCGAGGTGAAGGGGTCGGTGTTCCACACCGAGGCCAGCAGCAGCACGACGAGCGAGCCGAGATAGGCCACCACGAGCCAGCCGAGCGGCACGGCCAGGAGCAGCGCGAGGCTCAGGCGCGGGTGCCGGTAGAAGAAGCGCGAGAGCCGCCGCCCCGGGCCTTCCCGGGACGGCGGCTGCTCGTACGGAACCGAGGTCACGGAGCGGCGGTCGTCAGCCGCGGATCTCCGTCCAGGCGTTCACCCAGTCCTTCTGGGTCTTGCACGTCCCTCCCTTGCCGCCGCAGTCGGCGGTGGGCGTCGTCCAGTAGTAGATGTTCTTCCAGTAGGCCTCGTCGTTGGCGTGCATCGCCGTGCAGAAGTTCTTGTCGGTGGTGTAGGCGCACGCCTTCGGGTTGGAAGGCGCCTCCCCGAACCACTCGGCGACCTTCGCGTTCGCCTGCGGCGAGATGATGTAGTTCATCCAGAGGTACATGCAGTTCGGGTGGGCGGCCTTGGAGTAGATCATCCAGGTGTCCGACCAGCCCGTCGTGCCTTCCTTCGGCTTGACCGCGGCGACCGGCTTCTTGTCGCCCTTGAGGATGTTCTCCTGGTACGGCCACGTCGTCCCGATCACGACGTCCTTGTTGGCGTACGACTGGATCTGCTTCGCGTAGTCGGCCCACCACTCGCCGACGTTCGGCTTCAGGCTCTTCAGCAGGTTCACGGCGGCCGTGAACTGCTCGTCGTTCAGCTGGTACGGGTTGTCGATCTTGAGGTCGGGCTTCGTCGCCTTCAGGTAGAGGGCGGCGTCGGCGATGAAGATCGAGTCGTCGTAGATCGAGATCTTCTTCTTGACCGTCGAGCTCGGGCTCCAGATCGCCGACCAGCTGTTGGGGGCCGGCTTCACGACGTCCGAACGCCACATCAGCAGGTTCGGGCCGCGGCCGTGCGGCACGCCGTACGGCTGCCCGTCCATCGAGTTGTAGTCCCGGTTCTTCAGCCCAGGCGCCACGTCGGCGTAGTTCGGGATCAGGTCGGTGTTCACGGGCGCGACGTCGCCGCGCTTCATCAGGCGGACGCTGGCGTTCCCCGAAGCCGAGACGCCGTCGTACTGGCCGGTCGAGATCAGGTCGATCATCTCGTCCGAGGTACCGCCGTCCTTGGTGACGACCTTGCAGCCGGTCGTCTTAGTGAACTGGTTCGACCACGACTTGTCGGCGTAGCCGGGCCACTCGACGAGGTCGACCTCGCCCTCGTCCTTCGCCTTCGACTTGATCTCGTCGAGGGTCGTGCCGAGGCCGTCGATCGCGGTGCTGGCCTGCGACCCGGTGTCGCCGCCGCCGCCTCCTCCGCCGCCTCCGCCTCCGCAACCCGCTGCGACGAACGCCAGCGCTCCCACGAGGAGCACCGCCGCGGCCCAGCCGGCGACCCGCCTGTGCTGCCTTGTCATCTCTCTCCTTCCGTTTCCCCCCGGTTGCCGTCGATCTCGAGCTGGTGCTCTGGGCGCCACTCGAGGAGGACCGCGCGACCCTTGGCGTCGAGCGCCTCGGTCGACGAGGTCTCGAGGTTCTGCCGGACCACCTGCAGCTCGCCGCCGCGTTCGAGCTCGACGACAAAGCGGGTGATCATTCCGGCGTACACGACGTCGTGGATCCGCCCGGGCTCGGCGTGCATGCCGGCGCCGGGCGTCGACCCCGCGTCCTTGAGGTGGATCTTCTCCGGCCGCACAGCGTAGTGCTTGCCGTCGCGCTCGATCACGTTCGAGACGCCGACGAAGCCGGCGACGAACGCGCTCTGCGGCCGCTCGTACACCTCGGCCGGGGAGCCGAGCTGCTCGATCCGGCCGTGGTTGAAGACGGCGAGGCGGTCGCTCATCGTCAGCGCCTCGTCCTGGTCGTGCGTCACGTAGATGAAGGTGATGCCGAGGTCCTGCTGCAGGCTCTTGAGGAAGAGCTGCATCTCCTGGCGCAGCTTGAGGTCGAGCGCGCCGAGCGGCTCGTCGAGGAGCAGCACCTCCGGCCGGTTCACGAGCGCGCGGGCGAGCGCGACGCGCTGCCGCTGGCCGCCCGAGAGCTGCGCAGGCTTGCGCTTGCCGACGCCGGGGAGCCGCATCCGCCGCAGCACCTCCTCGACGCGCCCCTCGCGCTCGCGGCGTGGAACGCCTTTCACGCGGAGGCCGTACGCGACGTTGTCCGCGATCGTCATGTGCGGGAAGAGCGCGTAGTCCTGGAAGACCGTGTTCACGTCGCGCGAGTACGGCGGCTCCCGCGAGACGTCCTGTCCGGCGAGCTCGATCAGCCCCTCGTCCGGCCGCTCGAAGCCGGCGATCAGCCGCAGCGTCGTGGTCTTGCCCGAGCCGGAAGGGCCGAGGAGCGTGAAGAACTCGCCCGCCTCGATCTCGAGGTCGACGCCGTCGACGGCGACCACGTCGCCGTAGGACTTGCGCACGCCCTCGAGGCGCACCGCGGCGGCCGCGCCCTCCCGCGCGGGCCCGTCGGACCGCAGCTCGCTTCGCTCCTGCAATGACACCGGCGCGGCGATTATCTCGCGTCGGCGGCGCGAGGCGAGCACGACTGCGGCTCGCCCTCGCAGCAGCCGAGCTTGAAGCGGCAGCGCGAGCACTGCCAGGTCTGGTGCCGCCACTCCATCGCGGCACCGCAGCGCAGGCAGCGCTCGCCGGTCTCCCGCTTCGTCTCCAGGGCCGCGACGGTAGCCGCGGCGCCGGACGCTACTGGGACGCCTGCGCCGGCTCCTCGGCCGGCGGCTGCGTGGCCTGCGCCTGGCCGACGAGGTCGTCGACCATCTCCGGCTGGCGGCCGCTGCGCAGCTTGGCGAGGCGCTTGATCGCGTTCTTGCGGCGCGCGCGGCCGTTCTCTCGGTCGAAGAAGTACGCCAGCGCGGCGCCGAGGGCGGCGTAGCGAAGTCTCAGCATCTCGGTCCTCCCGGTCGGGTGAACCGAGAGCCTAGGCGATGTCGGTCAGTCGCCCCAGTCGAAGTCGCGAGACCGGCTCCAGAGGCCCTCGGCCTCGGGCTCCGACTCCTCGGTCGGCCACGCGAGCGGCTGGCGCTCGGTCGTGATGGCCGACTCCTCGCCGTCCATCGTTTCCTCGATGCGGGCCTGCTCTTCGGTCTTGAAGAGCGGATGGTTCTCGAACGGGTCCTCGGACTTGTAGCGGTCGAGCGGCAGCTCGTCCTCGAGCTCCGAGTTCCGTTGCTTCAGCTCCAGGTGATCCTGGATGACTTGTGCGAACAGCGAAGAGGTCTCCACCGGCGATGCTCCTCCCGTGGTTTCGTTGGGGGCGACGCGCGATTGTAACGACTAAACCCCGCGCGCTAGCAGCGGATTATGCGTGACGGGCCCGCGGGCGCGCCGTGACGACGCGGTTCTTGCCCCCGCGCTTGGCCTCGTAGAGCGCCCCGTCCGCGGCCGCCACGAGCGCATCCCCGGCGGCCGCCTCCGGGTAGGCGGCGACGCCTAGGCTGACCGTGACGTGAATCCGGCTGCCGTCGGGTGCGAGGATGATCCGGTCCTCGAGGGCCATGCGCGCGCGTTCGGCCAGGCGGGCCGCGCCGTCGAGGTCGGTGCCGGGGAGGACGATCGCGAATTCCTCGCCGCCCCAGCGGGCGGGCAGGTCGATCTCGCGGACGCACTCGCGCAGCGTCTCCGCGAACTCGACCAGCACGCCGTCGCCGACGGGATGGCCGAAGCGGTCGTTGATCGACTTGAACTCGTCGAGGTCGGCGAGGACGAACGCGACCGAGCCGCCGAACCGCTCGGCCCGCATCAGCTCGCTCGCGAGCGCCTCCTCGCAGTGACGGCGGTTCGCGAGGCCCGTGAGCATGTCGACGAGCGCCTGCCGCGCGACGATCCGGTGCAGGCGGGCGTTCTCGAGCGCGATCGCCGCGTGCGCCACGAGCGTGGCCGCCGTGCGCCGCTGCTCGACGGTGAACCCGCGGCCCGAGAGCGTCAGCGTGCCGAAGCTCTGGCGGCCGGCCGTGAGCGGGAGCTCGAACGTCTCGCCCCGGTCGGAGAGCGTCCCCGACTGGACGATCTCGCCGCCGAGGCCGACGACGAGGCCGCCCGTGGCGCCGGTCGTCTCGACGACGGACTCCACGATCACGCGCAGCAGCTGGTCGACGTCGTGGGTGGCCGCGAGCGCCTCCCCGAAGCGCACGGTCGTGTCGCGCAGGCGGGCACGCTCGGCATCGAGCTCCTCCATCCGGGCCTCGAGCTGGTCGGCCATCTCGTTGAAGGCGAGGCCAAGGCGGCCAAACTCGTCCTTTCCCTGCACCTCGACGCGACGGTCGAGCCGCCCGCGCGCGATCGCGTTCGCGGCGTTCGCGAGCCGGCCGAGCGAGTCGACGATCGAGCGGCCGACGACATAGGCGACCGTCGCAACGAGCAGGAGCGAGACGAGGAGGCCGATCAGCAGCCGCTTGTCGGCAGTGGAGACCGCATCGTCGATCTCGTCCTGTGGCGAGAGCAGCGCGAGGGAGGCGCCTCCGGTTCCTCCGGGCCCGAGGCTCGTCGCGAGCACGCGGTACCGCTTGCCGTTGGCCTCGACGGTGCGCGCGCGGAGCGGCGCCGGCAGAGCGGCGCCTCGCAGCTCGGCTAGGCCCGCGGCCACCCTCCCGCGGTCGAGCACGACGAGCCGGCCCGCGTCGTTCTCGATCCCGGCCAGGCTCCGCAGATGCTGCAACGCCTCCTCGGACAGCGGCACCCCGGCGACGAGCGTCCCGAAGCGGGTCTGGCCGACGACGACGGAGACCGCCTGCGTCGGGCCGACGAGCTCCGGCCCGATCGAGCCCGTCTTCGTGAGCAGGCGCAGCCCGTCCCGCTGGTCGATCTGCCGCTGCAGCTCGGCCCGGTCGCCGCGCTGGAGCGCCTCCTGGAACGGCCGCGAGTTCGCGAGCTTCACGGCCTCGTCGCTCGCGGCGACGGCCTGATTACGGAACGAGGCGCCGACGGCGTGGAGGTTCGCCTCCAGCCGCACGTCCACTCGCCTGGTCTCGCTCCGGCTCGTGACGGCGTGCAGCGCGAGCCCGGCAGCCCCCAGAGGAAGGAGCGAGACGAGCAGGAAGTACGCAACAAGCTTGAGCTTGAAGCTCACAAATCACTCATAAGATTTAGGGTGACCGCAGATAACGCCGATACCATGAGCCAATGAATCGGCAGGAGTCGGGAAGCATATGAGCAGGGGCCTCGCCATTCTCGCAACAGCGGCGGTCGCAGGGACGGCGTTCGCGGCAGCCGTCACGCTACCGACCGTCGTGACCCTCGGCTCCGACGCCCCGCCGGAGTCGCTCGCGCTGCCGTCGTCGGCGGGACGTCCGACCGCGAAGGTCGTACACGCCGCGCCGCTCGTGTTGCAGCGCAAGCACAAGGGCGCCAAGCACTCGCGCCGGACGGCGACCCCCGGGCTGTCGCCGGCGGCCGGCGGCCCCGCGCTCGACGCGATCGCGCGCACCGGTGCGACGCGCCCGACGGGCTCGACCGCGCGCACAGGCAATCCGACTCCGGGCTCGCCCCGCCCGACCGTTCCTCCTCCCGCGGCGCCTCCGCCCCCGCCGCCGCCTCCTCCGCCGCCACCGCCGCCACCTCCGCCGCCCCCGCCTCCTCCGCCACCGCCGCCTCCCCCGCCTCCTCCACCCCCACCGCCGCCTCCCCCGCCTCCGCCGCCCCCGCCCCCGCCTGGGCCCGGGAACAAGACTCCGCCCCCTCCGCCGCCCTACGGCCCGAGGGGTCACGCCTACGGGCACTACAAGCCGAAGGGCCAGCAGGGGCCGCCGCAGAAGCCGGGGAGCCCGTCGAACGCCCATCAGCCTCCGAAGCACAACCAGCCGCCGAAGAGCACCCCGCCCAAGAGCACGCCGAAGAGCACGCCGCCTGCCTCACCCGGCAACCAGGGCCACGGCAACAACGGCAACGGCAACCACGGCGATAACGGCAACCACGGCGGGAACAGCGGCACCGGCGGCGGGCACGGCAAGAAGCGCTAGTCTCCGGCCCGTGCCACGAGCGAATCCGTTCCGCCGCGCAGGCGCCATCGGCGTCGCCCTGACCGCCTGGGACATCTGGCGCCGGATCCCCAAGCAGCACCGGCGCACGATCGTGCGGCAGGCCCGCAGGCACGGGCCGAAGGTCGCGGCCGCGGTGATCGCGAAGAGCCAGCAGCGGCGGCGGCGCCCGAAGACCTAGCTCACGCGGCCGCCGGCGCCACCGGCGCGCGAACTAGCTCAGCGCCTCGCGGACGATGCGGTCCTGCTCCTTCAGGTGCGCCGTCGGGTAGCCCTCGGAGGGGCTCGCGCGCCACGGCCGGCCGACGAAGCGAAGCCTCGCGCCCTCCGTGAGCGCCTCCTCCAGCCGGTGGCGGATCGCGCGCCAGGCGCCCATGTTCTGCGGCTCTTCCTGGGCCCAGACGACCTCCTCGAGGTGCGGGTACGAGCGCACGAGCTCGGCCGCGGCGGCGACCGGGAACGGGTAGAGCTGCTCGAGCCTGCCCACGGCGACCCAGTCCGTCCCGCCGCGCAGCTCGTGGCCGACGAGGTCGTAGTACACCTTCCCGGAGCAGAGGACGAGCCGGCGCACGCGCTCGGGGTCGACGGACGCATCTCCGATCACGGGCAGGAACGACGCCTCGGCGAAGTCCGGGAGCGACGAGGCCGCCCCCTTCAGGCGCAGCAGCCCCTTCGGCGTCATCACGATCAGCGGGCGCGCGCTCGGGTC
>DASSQK010000172.1:0-3193 GCA_035702555.1 Gaiellaceae bacterium
GCCGGCGCCGCGGCCGTGCACTTCGAGGATCAGCTCTCCTCCGAGAAGAAGTGCGGCCATCTCGGCGGCAAGGTGCTCGTCCCGACGGGTCACTTCGTCCGCATGCTCGTGGCGGCGCGGCTGGCCGCCGACGTCTGCGGCGTGCCGACCGTCCTCGTCGCCCGCACCGACGCGCTCAGCGCGAAGCTGATCACGAGCGACGCCGACCCCGCCGACGAGGAGTTCCTCACGGGCGAGCGCACCGCGGAGGGCTTCTACCGGGTGCGCGACGGTCTCGAGCCGGCGATCGCCCGCGGCCTCGCGGCGGCACCGTACGCCGACCTCGTCTGGTTCGAGACGTCGACGCCCGACCTCGGCGAGGCCCGCGAGTTCGCGGCCGCCGTCCACGAGCGCTTCCCCGGGAAGCTGCTCGCGTACAACTGCTCGCCGTCGTTCAACTGGCGCGCGCACCTCGACGACGAGCGCATCGCCGGCTTCCAGCGCGAGCTCGGCGAGCTCGGCTACCGCTTCCAGTTCGTCACGCTCGCGGGCTTCCACTCGCTGAACGCCGCGATGTTCGACCTCGCCCGCGGCTACGCGGCCGAGGGCATGAGCGCCTACGTGCGGCTGCAGGAGCACGAGTTCGAGCTGGAGCCGGCGGGCTACACCGCCACGCGCCACCAGCGGGAAGCGGGCGCGGGATACTTCGACGCGGTGATGCAGACGGTCAGCGGCGGGACGAGCTCCACCCTCGCGCTGGAGGGCTCGACGGAGGCGGCGCAGTTTCGGACGTAGGCGAGGAGGCGGCCGGCACCAAGGCCGACGAGATCGCCCGCGCGCTCGAGGACGCGATCATCTCGGGCGCGCTCGCGCCCGGGTCGGTGCTCCGGCAGGAGACGCTGTCGGAGCGCTTCGGCGTCAGCCGGACGCCCATCCGCGAGGCGCTGCGCAGGCTTGCCGCCACGGGCCTCGTCTCGTTCGAGGCGAACCGCGGCGTCCGCGTGCGGATGATCTCGCGCGAGGAGCTGCGTGAGGCCTTCCTCGTGCGCGCCGAGCTGGAGGCGCTCGTCACCGAGCTCGCGGTGCCGCGCTTCGGCGACGCCGAGCTGCTCGCGCTGCGCGCGGCCGAGGCCGACTTCGCGCGGCTGACGGACGAGCTGCTCGAGCGCAGCCGCGACGCGGAGGCGCGCAACGCCCTTACGGGCGAATGGGTCCAGGCGAACTACCGCTTCCACGACGTCATCTACGAGGCCGCGGCGGTGCCTTTCGTCGAGTCCGTCGCCAAGGGCGCGCGCCGCACCTTCCTCTCGCGCTGGCGGGCCGGCGGCCCGGAGATCGACGAGCTCTACCGCCAGAACACGCGCGAGCACCGCGCGATCCTCGGCGCGATCGAGGCTCGCAGCGCGGAGGGTGCGCGGGCCCTGGCGCACGAGCACGTGCTCCACTCGTGCCGGCTGCTCGAGGTGATCCTCGACCACGTCGCTCCCGCCGCCTAGCGGGGAGGTTTGCAACGGCGCGGAGGGGGGACCCGAGTCACGTGGGCGACTTCGGACGCTTCCTCATGCGAGCCACGGTCGGCGGGATCTTCGTCGAGCACGGCACGCAGAAGCTCTTCGGCTGGTTCGGCGGCCACGGCCCCGACGGCACGGGGCAGTTCTTCGAGTCGATCGGGCTGCGACCCGGGCGGCGCCACGCCGTCGCGGCGGGAATCGCCGAGGCCGTAGGCGGCGCGCTGCTCGCGCTCGGCCTCGCGACCCCGGCGGCCGCGGCTGCGCTCGGCAGCGTGATGGTGACCGCGCTCCGCACCGCGGTCTGGCGGGACGGGATCAAGGTCGGGACGGGCGGCTACGAGCTGCTGCTGCTCGCGAACGCGATCGCCGCCGCCGAGCTCGGCCCGGGCCGGCTCTCGCTCGACAGCGCGCTCGGCCTCGAGCGCCGCGGCACCCGCTGGGCCGTCATGGCCGTCGGCGGCGCGCTCGCCGGCTCGGCCCTCGCGATCGCGGCCGGCAAGGCCGAGGACGCACCGCAGCCCGACGAAGCCGCGGCCGCCGCCGCGCCGTAGGTCAGCCGCCGCCCTTGGGCGGGGAGGCCGCGAACGTCGCCTGCAGGCCGCGGGCCAGCGCGTCCTTCTCGCTCGCGGAGAGCTTCGCGTGGGAGTGCAGGATCACGTAGTACCAGGGCGGCATGCCGCCGCCGCGGACGGCCTCGACGGCGTCGCCTGCCTCCTGGGGCCGGTTCCACTCGGAGAAGTTGAGTGTGCTCCGGCCGCTGTCGACGTCGCGCTGCACGAGCCACGACGCCGGCGCGATGTTGGAGTACCAGCGCCACTTCGTCTCGTTGCTGTGGCAGTCGAAGCAGGCCCGGACGGCGAGCGCCCGCGTGCGCGGAGAATCCCAGCGCGGCTCCTGCACGACGGGCGGGTTCGTGTGCGCGCGGCCATACGGCACGGCCTGCGCGAGCGCGAAGAGCCCGACCACCAGCAGAGCGGCTCGGACGAGGGCGCGACGCCAGCCGAGGCGCCGCAGGTATGCGCGCATCAGCGCAGGCCGACTACGCGGCCGTCGGCCTCGACGTCGATCCGCGAGGCCGCGGCATCCGCCGGGAGGCCGGGCATCGTCTGCATCTCCCCGCAGAGCGCGACGACCCAGCCGGCGCCGGTGTAGGCGCGCAGCTCGCGAACCGGGAGCGTGAAGCCCTCCGGCGCGTTGACGAGGGTCGGGTCGTGGGAGAGCGAGAGATGGGTCTTCGCGATGCAGACCGGCAGCCGGCCCAGGCCGCGGGCCTCGAGCTCGGCGGCCTGCTTGGCCGCCACCGGCGAGAGCTCGATGCGCTCTGCGCCGTAGGCCCCGCGCGCCACCTTCTCGATCTTGTCCGCCAGCGGCTCCTCGTCCCCGTAGAGGAACTGCACCGGCAGCGCGCGCTCGGCTGCGGCGGCGACCGTCTCGGCCAGCGCGGCCGCACCGGCGCCGCCCTCGAGGTAGCCCTCGTTGACGGCGGTGCCGAACGCTCCGGCTTCGACGGCAAGCCGCTGCGCGGCGTGGATCTCGGCCGGCGTGTCGTCCGGGTGCCGGTTGACGGCGACGACGGCCTGCAGGCCGAACCGCTCCACGATCGCGAGGTTGGCGGCGAGGTTCGCCGCGCCCCGCTCCAGCGCCTGCACCCCGCCTTCCGGATCGCCGCCGTGGTGCTTCAGCGCCTGAACCGTCGCCACGAG
>DASSQK010000173.1:0-11484 GCA_035702555.1 Gaiellaceae bacterium
GCGTCGTGGCGACACGGCGGCTAGCCAAACCCCGTCCGGTGCAAGGCGAACAGGCTCCGCTCGAGGCGGCCCGCCGAGGAGCCGGGTCAGCTGCAAAGACGGATGGTCACCCTCGACAGAATCCGGCTTACAGGCCTGCTAACGAAGAGCCCCGCAACAGCGGGGCTCTTCCATTTTCGGGATGACCCTCCGGCTAAGGCGACCGGTGGAAGTGGTGCGCCAGCACCTGACGCTCCACCTTCTTGCCGATCTCGGTTCCCACCTCGACCGACGTCCGGTAATGGATGCCGCCCCAGATCCGCGCGTTCGTGACCTCGTATTCGAGGTCGCCGACGCTGTCGTAGTGGCGATCCCCGAGCCCCGTCAGGCTGGGGATCGTGAAGTCGATCTCCCGGGTGCCCAGGAACCGGGCGATCACGAGCCCGGTCGCCGGGGTCACGCACGAATGAGCGCTCGGGTACTCCGGATGGTTGGGCGTCGCCGGCAGCAAGTGCACCCAGCCCGGGTCGGCGACGGTGTCGGGATTCCCGTCCGTGTCCCCGGCCCGGATCGCCGTGATCGGCCGCCAAAACGCGTAGTGGTACTTGGCGTCGAAGCAGGCGATCTGCGCGTCGGCGGCCACGACGGTGGTCATCGCCATGAACCGCGCTGCGTCGGCGATGTCGAGCCCGTGGTCGGCGATGAACTTGCGGAAGGAACCGTGCGCCTGCTGGATCGGCGGCTCTCCCCAGAACCGCGCGGCCAGCGTCTGCTCGGGTGTCCGCGTCGTGCTCGTGCGCGAGCCGATCTCCTTCACCTCGTTGTAGTCGCGTGCCCAGCGCCGGCTCGACAGCGGTGGTGGCCCGCCGGGGCGGAACTGACTCGGCCGGCGGAGGCTGAACGGGGTCATGTTCGGCATGTAGCTGCCGAGCGGCGGCGTCGGCGCCGTTGGGATCCAGACCCCCGGGATCGGTGGGTCGGGCGGGGTGTACGCCACCGGCACCCGGAAGCCGTCGTCGGCGCGCTCCCGGATGAGGACCCTGGCGACGAACTCGCCCGTCGCCACGCCGTCGTCCTTGGCCAGGCCGGCGGGGATCGTGTCCAGCGACTGCTGGTAGGCGGGATCGAAGATCGTTGCCTGCTGCGCAGGCAGGTAGTGGACGAGGATCGCGTGCGCGGCGGCGGCAACCGCCGCCTCGGGGGAAGCGCCTCGCGGCGCGTCCACGTCGACGGCGAACGGCTCGTAGCCGCCTTCGATCGCCATCACCGAGTCGTAGACCGCGATGCCGACGTACGCCGAGATGACAGCGCCGTCGGGCGGCGGCGTCGACGCTGCGGTGAAGCCCTGACTGGCGACACCGTCCCAGTAGGTCACGTACGTGTCCGGCGGCGAGGCCGTCTGCGCGTGCGCCCGACTCGCGGCAGCCGGCCCTCCGACGCCGACCGCGATTGCCGCACACAGGGCCGCAGTGATCAGACCAACTCTCATCGGAACCTCCTTCTACGGTCGGTCGAGCGTGCAGCGGCGCTGCCTTTGGGGCAATACGCAGATCGGCGTATCCTCGAATCGTGGCGACGCTTTCCGAGCACGACGCCTCTGCGCTGCTCGCCTTCGTGAGCGAGCTCCGCGCGCTCGACGACCCGGTGCCGTTTCCTCCCCGGCTCTTCGCGGGCCTGCACTCCTTGATCGCTGCCAACGAGGCCGGCTACAGCGAGCTCGACCCGGTCGAGCGCTCGTCGATTCTCCAGGTCGGGCACACCGCGGACGGCGAGGAGCGGGTCTTCCGAGACAATGAGGTTTGGACCGACCCCGAACGCGAGCTCTGGTGGTCGGTTCGCCCCACGCACCCAATCTGCGGCTATCGAACGTCGACCGGCGAGTGGACGACTGTGCGCAAGGCGTCCGACTTCTTGACCCTGCGTGAGTTCCGACGGACGGCGATCTACGACACCTTCTATCGCGGCAAGATCGACCACTGGCTCGACTTCGGGCTCGTCGCGGAGCCGAGGAGGACCCGGGTCTTCATCTTCACCCGTTTCGACCAGGACGACTTCGACGAGCGCGACCGGCTGGTGGCCGCGCTGCTGCAGCCGCACCTTGCCCGGCGCGCCGAGGAAGCCGAGGCGGCCTTGCGGGCGGCCGAGGCGCTGGCCGAGATCGAGGACGGTTCGATCGAGGAGGCGCGCCGGATCGTGCTCTGCTCTGCCGCCGGGGTGATCGAGTTCGGATCCGCCTCGTCGCGTGCGCTGCTCGAGCGGTACCGGGTGCTGGAGAACGGACGCGTCACCGCCACGCTCCTAGCTCGGCGTGAGCTCACGCTGCGGGACGGCGAGCGGTCGCTTCACGTTCGGATCGCGCCGACGGACAACCTCCACGTGCTGATGCTCGAAGAGCGTGACCGCCGCGTCGAGAAGCTGACCGGGCGAGAGCGGGAGGTGCTCGACCAGGTCGTCGTCGGCAAGGGGAACGACGCGGTCGCTCTCGAGCTCGGGATCGCGCCGGCGACCGTCGCCAAGCATCTGGAGCACGCCTACGGGAAGCTCGGCGTCCACAATCGAACGGCCGCGGCGGCTCTGCTCGACTCCACCCGGTAGTTCCACCGACTTGCAGAGGTCGAGCGGGTCGTGCAACATGCACGTTGCATGAGCGAAGCGAAGTCGATGCATGAGCGCAGCGCCCCCGTAGTGGACGCCGAGCTCCACCGTGCGACGATCGCCGTGCTGAGCGAGCAGGGCTGGGCCGGCCTGACGCTCGAGCGGGTCGCCCGGGCCGCCGGCCGGGCGCGGTCGACGCTGTGGCGGCAGGGCCTGACGCGGGAGGCGCTCGTCACCGCGCTCGTGGGCGAGCTGGCGGCGGACTTCCGCGAGACGATGTTCCCGATCCTGACGACCGGCGGGACTGGCCGCGACCGGCTCGAGCGGGGGCTGGTCGCGCTCTGCGAGCTGCTCGACCGCCACCTCCCGCTGATGCTCGCGACGGACGAGGCCTTCCACCAGGACACCGCTCCGGGCCAGCCGCCCGACTACCTCCACCCGTTCATCCAGTTCCTGCGCGAGGGCGCCGCCGACGGCTCGCTCGATCCCGGCGACGACCTCTTCGAGGCGGCGGACGTCGCCTTCAACGCGGTGGCCTGGACCTACGTCCATCTCCGCGGGCGCCACGAGTGGCCCGCGGACCGGACCACGCGTCGCGTCGTCGACGTCGTGCTCAACGGCCTCGCCAACGACAGAGGAAAGGAGCACGCATGAGCATGACCCTTCCCTACTCCGAGCCGCTGGTTCCGCGAGAACCCGGCGAACGGATCATCCCCGAGCCGCCGCGCCGCGGCGAGCCCGGCGGGCCGCCGTGCGGCATCTGCGGCATGGAAACAACGAGCGCCGTCTGGGCGGACGACAACTGGACGCTCCACCCGCCGGTCGGCGGGAGCCTCCCCGGTGCCGTCTGGCTCGCGAGCCGCGTCCACGCCGACTCCTTCAGCGACCTCCCCGAGCCGCTGCAGGCCGACTTCGGCCGTGTCGTCGCGCGGGTCGAGCAGGCGATCCTCTCGCTCGGCGACATCGCGCGAGTGCACCTCTACCGCTGGGGCGACGGCGGCGCGCACTTCCACGTCTGGTTCGTCCCGCGGCCGCTCGGGATGGTCGAGGCCTCGGGGATGATGCTTCCGCTCTGGGAGGACGTGCTGCCGAACGTTCCGGACGAGGAGCTCGCGGCCGCGGCCGAGCGCGTCGCAGCCGCCATGTGACCGTGGACGGCGCGCTCGCCCGCCGCCTCGGCACCGGCGACGCCGTCGTCATCGGCCTCAGCTCGATGATCGGCGCCGGCGTCTTCTCGGCGTTCGCGCCCGCGGCGGCGGCCGCCGGGACCTGGCTGCTGGCGGGACTCGCGCTCGCGGCCGGGGTCGCCTACTGCAACGCGGTCGCGTCGGCCCAGCTCGCGGCGCAGTACCCGACCTCGGGCGGCACCTACGTCTACGGACGCGAGCGCCTCGGCGAATGGTGGGGCTTCACGGCGGGCTGGGGGTTCGTCGTCGGCAAGACGGCCTCGTGTGCGGCGATGGCGCTGACCTTCGCCTCGTACGCGATCCCCGGCTCGACCTGGGCGCACCGGCTCGCCGCGGTGCTCGCGGTCGCGGCGCTGACGGCCGCGAACTGCCTCGGGGTCACGCGCACGGCCGGCCTCGCGCGCATCCTCGTCGCGGGCTCGGTGCTCGCGCTGCTCATCGTCGTCGCCGCGATCGTCGGGAGCGGCGGCGCGGACGCCTCGAACCTCACCGGCTCCGCGCCGCACGGCGCCTACGGCGTGCTCCAGTCCGCAGGGCTGTTGTTCTTCGCCTTCGCCGGCTACGCCCGCATCGCGACCCTCGGCGAGGAGGTGCGCGAGCCCGAGCGGACGATTCCGCGCGCCATCCCGCTCGCGCTCGGGATTACCGTCGTGCTCTACGTGGCCGTCGGGCTCGTCGCCCTGCTTGCCGCGGGGCCGGACGCCCTCGCTGCGAGCACCGCGCCGCTGGCGACAGCCGCGAAGGCGGTGGGGGCGACGTGGTCGGTTCCGGTCGTGCGCGCGGGCGCCGCGGTCGCGAGCCTCGGCGCGCTGCTCGCCCTGATCGCGGGCATCGGTCGCACGTCGCTCGCGATGGCACGGAACGGCGACCTGCCGCGGCCCCTCGCGGCGGTCGACCCGGCGCGCAGCGTGCCCGCCCGCGCGGAGCTCGCGATCGGAGCCGCGGTCTCCGTCCTCGTGCTCGCGACGGATCTGCGTGGCGCGATCGGCTTCTCGTCGTTCGGCGTGCTGACGTACTACGCGATCGCGAACGCCGCCGCCTACACGCAGCCGGCGGAGAGGCGGCGCTGGCCGCGCGGGCTGAACGCGGTCGGGCTCGCCGCCTGCGTGGTGCTCGTCGTCACGCTGCCGCTCACCGCGGTCGTCGCGGGCATCGCGGTGCTGGGGCTCGGCCTCGCGGGCAGGTGGGCGCTGCGGAGGAGGCCGGGCGCCGCGAGCGTCGCGCGGACCACCGGGCGCGGCGGCCGCTGACGGTTATCGTCGCCGCGTGCCGCCGAAGCCGATCCTCGTCACCGGCGCCCACCGCTCGGGCACGACCTGGGTGGGGAAGATGCTCGCGCTCGCGCCGGCCGTCGCGTACGTCCACGAGCCGTTCAACCCACGCTTCAGCGCCGGCGCGTTCGACCGCTACTTCACCGTCGTCACGGCGGAGAACGAGTCCCGCTACGCGGGCGAGCTCGAGCGCACGCTCGCGTTTCGCTACGAGCTGCTGACCCGCCTACGGCGCCGGCACGCGCCCAAGGACGTCGCCCGCAGCGTCCGCGATTTCGCGCGTGCGCAGCGGCCGAGGCGGTCGGGTGCGAGGCCGCTGATGAAGGATCCGATCGCCCTTCTCTCCGCGGAGTGGCTGGCGGAGCGCTTCGGCATGGACGTCGTCGTCCTGATCCGTCATCCCGCGGCGTTCGCCGCCAGCCTGAAGCGGCTCGGCTGGCGGCACAGCTTCGCGACCTTCCTCGACGACGGCCGGCTCCCCGAGATCGTCCGTCCGTACGAGGACGAGATCCGCGCCCAGGCGCGGGAGCCGGGCGACATCCTCGCGCAGGCCGCGCTGCTCTGGCGCCTCCTCTACAACGCGGTCGCGGGGTATCGCGAGCGCCATCCGGACTGGGTGTACCTGCGCCACGAGGACGCCTCGCTCGATCCTGTCGGCACCTTCGAGCGGCTCTACGGCGAGCTCGACCTGGAGCTGACGTCCTCGGCGCGCGCCGAGATCGCCCGCGCGAGCGCCCCGGGAAACCCGGCGGAGCTCTCGACCCCGCACGACGTCGAGCTCGACAGCGCCGCGAGCCTCGGCCGCTGGCGCGAGCAGCTGACGAAGGACGAGGTCGAGACGCTGCGCGAGCGGACAGGCGACGTCTGGCCGCGCTTCTACTCCGATGCCGACTGGTAGCCGGCTAGTGGTAGCCGAACTGTGCGACCCAGAGGGTGACGTCGGCGCGCCCGAAGAGCCTGCCGTGTGCGCGGGCGATGCCGAGGTCGCGCCAGCTCGCCGTCGAGAGGATCCTGCGGTGCTCGGGCGACGCGAGCCAGGCGGCGAGCGCCTCGCGCGCCGAGCCGAGGCGGCCCTGGCCCCAGAAGAGGTTCTCGCCGACGGCGGCCGTGCCGGTGAAGTAGTGGACGGTGGTGAAGACGGTGATGAACGGCTGGCCGCACGGCGTGTGCGAGAAGTCCTCGCACCGCTGGATGTCACGGGCGCGCATGGTTGCGGAGCGCTGAAGCTCGCCGTTGCGGCGGAGCGCCCCCAGGCCGGCGTGCCTGCGCGTCCAGTTGATCAGGCAGCGCATCGCACGGAGCTGGACGGAGGCCGGTGCCCGCACCGACGACTGGCCGGGGCAAACGGTACGTGGGGGCAGGGCACCTGTTGACTGGGCGGGGGCCGCTCCCGCGAGCGCCAGGGCCGAAGCCGCAACGCTGACGAGTAGCACTGAGAATTAGGTACCCCCGGGCCGGAAGACGAGTCGTCCTCGCTGTCGATCCTTACAAGCAGGATCGAAAGTCGTATTGCCGGGGCTAGGCGCGCAGGACGACTTCGAGCGCCGTGCCGCGCCCGGGGACCGACACGAGGCGGAACCCGCCGCCGATCGAAGCCGCCCGCGCCCGCATGTTCCGCAGTCCCTGGCCGGGCGCGATGCCGTCCTCGTCGAACCCCGAGCCGTCGTCCACGACGGTCACGAATCGCTCCCCCGCGCGCTCGCCGATTTGCACCTCGGCGCGCCGTGCGTGCGCGTGCTTGCGCGCGTTCGCAAGCCCTTCCTGGACGATCCGGAAGACCTCGATCTGCTCGTCGGGTGCGAGTCGGATCCCGTCTTGGATCTCGAGGTCGACCTCGAGCTGCCCGTCGGCGGTGAGGAAGTCGACGTAGCGGCGCAGCGCCGAGTCGAAGGGGGCGGAGCCGCCTGCCGAGGACAGCGCGAGCACGGCGAAACGGGCCTCCTGCTGTGCGGCGGCGGCCGCCTCCTTCAGCTGCGCGAGGGTCTTCTGCGGGTCGGCGCCGCTTTCGAGCATCGAGGCGTGGGTCGAGACGGCGAAGAGGTACTGCGCCAGCCCGTCGTGGATCTCGCGCGCGACGCGCGCGCGCTCCTCGGCGACCACGCGCCCGAACTCGGCGTGCCGGATCGCCCGCCACACGCCGACGAGCAGGACGCCGTAGGAGAGCAGGCGGAAGAAGTCGCCCTGCGAGACGTAGCCGCTCGCGAGCACCGGCGTGAACACGTAGTTGAGCTCGGCGAAGAGCGCGAGCATGGCGCCGAGGCAGAGCCAGCGGTCGAGGTCGTTCCCGCGCGCGCGGAAGCGGAGCCCGAAGCCCACCATCGCGACGAGCGAGAGCAGCGCGCGCACCGCGAGAGCTCCTGTCAGCAGCAGCGGCTGGTCCTGGCCGTTGCGGGTGAAGTCCGGGAGCGCGCCGCCGGTCTTGGCCGCGATCCCCCAGCAGAGCGCGAGCACGAGCGCGACGCCCAGCAGCATCTCGGCGAGCGCGCGGCCGCGGGCGTTCGAGCGCCGGTTGGCGAACGGCGCGGCGGCGATCAGGACCCAGGCGAAGAGCCGCCCGCCGATCGCCGCCCATGCCTCGACGGTGGTCGCCGGGTGGCCGCCGAGGACCGGCGCGATCGCGAAGAGGAGCACCGAGGCCGCGGCCGCCGTGAAGCCGCCGCAGAGGAGCAGGTCGAGCCGGCGGCCGTCGACCGAGAACCGGATCCCGGCGAGCACCGCGACGATCGCGGCCGCGAGCATCACGACCGTGTCGAGCACGAGCCGCGCCTGCGGCAGCGCGTAGCTGATCCGGAGGCTCGGGTAGGCGACGAACAGTGCGAGCGCAGCGCCGAGCAGCCCGATCAGGAGGACGGTGCTCCAGAGCCAGGCCTGGTAGTCGTCGCGCGTCTCGTGCCGCACACAGGACTTGTCGGCAGAGCGCGCGCTGCCGATAAGGCCCGCATGCGGATCCTGCTCGTGGACGACCACCCGATCACGCGCGCGGCGCTGTCGTCGCTGCTCGAGGGCCACGGCTTCTCCGTCGCGGGCGAGGCGGCGGACGGCGAGGAGGCGATCGAGGTCGCGCGCCGCCTGCGGCCGGACCTCGTTCTGCTCGACCTCTCGATGCCCGGGCTCGACGGGCTACAGGCGCTCCCGCGCATCCGCGAGGCTGCGCCGGACACCGAGGTCGTCGTCCTGACCGCCTCGGGCACCGAGGAGAACCTGCTGGCGGCGATCCGCGGAGGCGCGGCCGGCTACCTCCTGAAGAGCGAGCCGCCGGAGCGGATCGCCGAGTTCCTGCGCGGGGTCGCCCAGGGCCAAGCAGCGCTCTCCGGCGAGGTTGCGCGGCGCCTGCTGGAGCAGGTGCGCGAGGGCGGGGCCGGGCGCGGCGTCCCGGAGGCGATCGCGTCCTCGCTGAGCGCGCGGGAGCTCGAGGTGCTGCTGCTCCTGGACGAGCACCTCGGCACGGACGAGATCGCGGCGCGGCTGTTCATCTCCGAGCACACCGTCCGTTCCCACGTGAAGAGCCTGCTGCGCAAGCTCCGCGTCTCGTCGCGCCGCGAGGCGCTCGAAGCGCTCGCGACCGCTCGCGCTGCCTAGAGGAATCCCCCACCGCGGGGGATGTGAATCACCCACGCTCGCGCGGGATCCTTGTCGATACTCAGGTCGACACCGGTTTCCCTCGAGGTGTCGGAGCGCGGTGGCTCTGTGCTTCCTTTGGCGTCAACGGCCGGCCCACACGGGCCGGCCGTTTCAGTTCGAGAACCCGTCGCGCGCCGCTGCGACGAGCGTCGGCAGCGTGCGCGGGTCGTAGCCGCCCTCCAGCACCGCCGCCACGCGCGGAGCGAGAGCCGCCGAGCGGCGCGCGAGCTCGCGGAAGCCCTCCGCGGTCACGCGCATCCCGGCGAGCGGGTCGTCGAGGTGCGCGTCGAAGCCGGCCGACACGAGCACCAGCTCGGGCGCGAACGCCCGCACCGCGGGCTCGACCCGCCGCTCGAACGCGAGCAGGTACTCCTCGTCCCCGCAACCGGCCGGGAGCGGGACGTTGACCGTCGACTCGTTCTCGTCTCCGGGGCCGCCCGTGCCGGGGTAGAACGGCCACTGGTGCATGGAGACGAAGAGCACCGACGGGTCGTCCCAGAAGATGTCCTGCGTGCCGTTGCCGTGGTGGACGTCCCAGTCGACGACCGCCACGCGCTCCAGCCCGAGCTCCGCCTGCGCGTAGCGGGCCGCCACGGCGACGTTGTTGACGAGGCAGAAGCCCATCGCGCGGCCCGGCGGCGCGTGGTGGCCGGGAGGGCGCACGAGCGCGAAGCCGCCCCGGTCGACGGCTGCGAGCGCACAGCCGGCCGCCAGCAGGGCGGCCTCGTAGCTCGTCTCCGACGCGACGGTGTCCGGGTCGAGCAGCGTCGGCACCTCGAGGGCCTCCAGCCGGTCGAGGTAGGCGGCCGAGTGGCACCGCTCTACCTGTTCACGCGAGGCCGGCGCGCCCTCGAGTGTCTCGACGGCGTCCAGCAGCACGCGCAGCCGCTCCCGGACCTCGACGTGCGGCTCCGTCGGGTGCAGCTGGGCGAGGGCCGGGTGGCTTACGTAGTCCGTCTGACCGCGTCCGCGACGGTGTCGAGGTCGGCGCCGCCCTGGACGGCGCGTCCGAGGAGGTAGCAGAGGAGCGGCGCGTTCGTCCGCTCACCGGACTCGTGCGCGGCGATGCGCGCGAGCTCGAGCAGGATCGCCGCCTCGTCGTCGGAGAGCCCGAGCTCGCCGGGGCTCACGCCGGCGGCCGCGGCTGTTGCGTCGCGCGCGTCGAGCAGCCACGCGTCCATCAGGCGGCCTTCTCCAGCCGGTCGGCGAGGCCGTTGAGGCCCCACTCGCGCGCGAGAGCGGACGCCTCCGCCCAGGTGGGTGTCTGATCGTTCAGGGGAGGGAGCGGGGCGGAGGCGTCCACCGTCGCGATTCGCCGGTAGAGCCGCAGGTCCTCCGCCTCCGCGCCGAAGCGGCCGGCCTCAAGTGCCTCCTCCAGCGACCCGTACTGGCGCAGCACGTCGGCGGCCTTCTTCGGCCCGACGCCGGCCGCGCCCGGCAGCTTGTCCGAGGGGTCGCCGCGCAGCGCGATGAAGTCGGGCACCTGCCGCGGCTCCACCCCGTAGCGCTCGACCACCTCCGGCGGCCCGATCCGCGCGAGCTCCGAGACCCCCCGGACCGGCTGCAGGATCGTGGTGCGCTCGCTCGCCAGCTGGAAAAGGTCGCGGTCCGAGGTCGCGACGACCGCGTCGCCGCCGCGCGCTTCCTCGAACGCGACCGCCGCGCCGAGGAAATCGTCGGCCTCGAAGCCGCCCTCCTTCGCGTACGCGAAGCCCATCGCCGAGACGAGCTGCACCATCATCGGCAGCTGCTCGAGCAGCGAGTCCTCGAAGACGCGCCCGCTCTGGTACGGCTCGAACTCCTTGTGCCGGTAGGTCGGGATCTCGTAGGTGTCCCAGCCGACGAGCACCGCCCGCGGCTCCTCGTTCTCCCACAGGCGCAGCAGCATGTTCGCGAAGCCGAGCACGCCGTTGAAGCGAATCGACTTCGGCATCGCGTGGTAGGCGCGGTGCGCGAGGGAGTCCCCGTCGACGACGAGAAGGGGTCTCACAGCGTCGTCTTGAGCTCGTCGATCTTCGCCATCAGCCGTTCGGTCGCGACCCTGGCGGCCGTCTTCGCGTCCTGGCCGTCGAGGTCGGAGAGGTCGAGGGGCGGACCGTACGCGACGCGGAGCGGCCCGAGTCGCAGCAGCCGGTCCGTGCCCCCGATCGCGGCCGGCACGAGCGGCGCGCCCGCGGTGAGCGCAATCCGCGCGGCGCCGGTGTGCGGCCGGGCCTGGTGCTTCTTCACGAGGCCCTTCCGCTGCCGCGTCCCCTCGGGGAACATGACCACGATCTCGCCCTCGCGCACGAGCTCCCCCGCGGTCTGCATCGCCTCGAGGTCGCCCTCTCCGCGCCGGACCCTGAACGCGCCGCCCGCGCGCAGGATCGGGGTCAGGACGGGGTTGAAGAGCTCGGCCTTCGCCATGAACCGCAGCTGCCGGTCGGGGAGGAGTGGGATCCCCAACGGCCAAGGATCGAAATTCGACGTGTGGTTCGCCGCGAGCACGAAGCCGCCCTCGGGCAGGTGTTCGACCCCTCGCGCGCGAAGCCGGTACAGACCCTTCACGACCGGGATGCTGAGGGTTCCGATGATGCGATAGAGAGGCGAGACCATGGGTTCCGAATCGTCACATTTTCGTAGGAGTCATGCGCGTTTTCGGCCACTAGGGTGGTCAGCAGGGCGTTCGCTAAGGTGGACCGCGTGAAGACCCTGATCATCGCGGAGAAGCCGTCGGTCGCCCGCGATCTGACCGATGCGCTCCCCGGCACATACGAGAACCACGAGAGCTACTACGAGTCCGAGGACACGGTGATCACGTTCGCCGTGGGCCACCTCGTGGAGCTGACCGA
>DASSQK010000174.1:0-5313 GCA_035702555.1 Gaiellaceae bacterium
GCTCGGAACGACGTTCGAGGGCCGGATCGTCGAGGAGACGACGGTGGCCGACCGGCCCGCAATCGTCCCGGCGATTCGCGGCAGCGCCTGGATCACCGGCATCACGCAGGTGTTGGTCGACCCGACCGACCCGTTCCCGCAGGGGTACCTGCTCCCCGACACGTGGCCAGGAGGCGACGTCCAGGCGTAGCGGGGCCGGATCTGCGCCGCGGCGGGTACTTACGCGGTGATGCGGATCGGCGTCGGAATCGTCGCGGTGCTCGCCGCCACGGCCGCATGTGCCGGAAGCGCGGCGGGCGGCCCCCCGAACCTGCGCCTGCCCGACCTCGACCAGCGGCCGCCGCTCGCGGTCTCGGTCCGCTGGGACGACGCGCCCGCCCACCATCCGCTGCTCGTGTTCGCGTCGAGCGTCGAGAACGTCGGCTGGGGCCCGCTCATCGTCGAGGGACGACGCGCGACCCGCCGCGCGCGGACGATGCGCGCGGATCAGCTCGTCCGGCTCGGCCGGGGCGGGTTCCGCCGGATCCGCGGCGTTGGTCGGCTGCGGTTCAACGTCAACCCCTCGCACAGCCACTGGCACCTCCAGCCGTTCGAGCGCTACGAGCTGAGGACGCTCGACGGCAAGCAGATCGTGCGCGACGGGAAGAGCGGCTTCTGCCTCACGAGCGACCACCGCTCGCCGCTCGCGACTCGCGGGCCACGGGCTCAGCCTCTGAAGGGCAGCGACTGCGCCAGGAACAAGCCCGGGGCGCGGAGCCTGCTCGAGGGCATCGCCGTCGGCTGGGGCGACATCTACATCCCCGCCAAGGAGGGCCAGTCGATCGACCTCACCGGCTACACGCCGGGCGACTACGACCTCGTCCACCGCGTCAACGTCGGCCGGATCCTGCGCGAGTCGAACTACGCGAACGACGACTCCTCGGTGCGGATCAGGCTGCTGCCGCCAGCGGCTCCGGGCGAGCTGCCGGGAGTCGTCGTGCTGAAGACGTGCGAGAGCGGAGTCCGCTGCTAGCCGAGCAGACGGGTCCGCGGCAGAGGAAGCGCCGGGCTGTGTCCCCCCACAACACCCGACTAGCCGCGTCGCCGCGGCAACCCCTGCCGCACGTCGAACCTCACCCGTAGGGCGACTGCCGAAACGCAAGAAGGCGCCCGGTGGCGGAGGCTGCACGCCAAAGGCCGGAGAAAGGGGATCGGCCCGTGGCGGCATGCTGGGGGATTGAGGGGCGTCCTCACCTCCGCAGCACCGGGCTGCCGGGAAGTGTAAGGGCCCTGCAGCGGTCTGCGTCGGGTCGTCCCTCCCCGAAACGCGCAGGTGACGCGCGCTTGCGGGTACCTACCGTCCGATGGAGGCCCGCAAGCCCCGGCTGCTGATCCTGATCACGCTCAGCGAGCTCGGCGGCGCCCAGACCGCCGTCGCCCTGCTCCTCCCCGGACTCGCGGCCCGGTTCGAGGTCACGGTCGCGGCGCAGGGCTCGGGGCCGCTGCGGGAGGCTGCCGAGGCAGCGGGCGTGGCGTACGTCGAGCTCGCGCACGTCCGCCGGCGGATCGATCCCTGGCACGACGCCCGCGCGCTCGTCGAGCTCGTCCGCCTCTGCCGCAGGCTGCGGCCGGACGTAGTCCACGCGCACAGCTCGAAGGCCGGAGTGCTCGGCCGCGCCGCCGCGTGGCTCGCGCGGGTGCCGGTGCGCATCTTCACGGTGCACGGCTGGTCGTTCGCCGCCTACGACGGGCTCGCCGGCCGGCTCTACCTCTGGATCGAGCGGCTGATGCGGCCGCTCACGACCGCGATCGTCTGCGTCGCGGAGGCGACGCTGCGGCAGGGCCTGGAGGCGCGGGCATGCGACGCGAAGCGCTCGGTGGTGATCCACAACGCGGTCGACGTGGCGTCGTTCGCCGAGCCCTCGGCGCCGGCGGAGGGCGCGCGGATCGTCGCCGTGGGGCGCTTCGCCTACCCGAAGGACTTCGCCGCGCTGCTCGAGGCGCTCGAGCTCGTGCGGGGCGACTGGTCCGCCGCGTTCGTCGGCGACGGGCCGGGCCTGGCCGAGATCGCGGATCGGCGCGATCCGCGCGTCGAGCTCCTGGGGCCGCGCAGAGACGTCGCCGACGTGCTGGCGCAGAGCAACGTGTTCGTCCTCTCGAGCCGCTCCGAGGGCTTCCCGGTGTCGATCCTCGAGGCGATGGCGGCCCGCCTGCCCGTCGTCGCGACGGACGTCGGCGGCGTCGGCGAGGCGGTCGTCGACGGCGAGACCGGCTTCCTCGTGCGGCCCGGCGACCCGCGGGCGCTCGCGGCTGCGCTCGAGCGGCTCGTCGCGGATCGCGAGCTCCGGGCCAGGCTCGGCGCGGCCGGACGCTCGCGCGCGCTGCGCCGCTTCGACGTGACGCGCTACCGGGCGGCGCACGTCGACCTCTACCGCCGAGAGCTCGAGCGCCTCCGGCTACCGGCGCCGGCGGCGCGAGCGGTGGTGCTCAGCGCCTCAGCTGAACCCGGCGAATAGGCAGCGGCTCCTCGGCCGCGCGCTGCGGCGCGGTGGGGCGAGCAGCCCGCCGCAGGAGCGTCGTCTCGCCGAGCACGAGCACGACGAGCCCGAGCCCGACCAGGAGCAGGAGCAGCGACTCGCTCGACGATGCGGGCGCCGCGACCGAGGTTGTAACGATCTTGCGGTGGGTGAACCAGGACGCGAGCTCGCGGATCGGCCGCGAGGAGACCTTGGGCGGCGGATCTGCCTTCGAGCCCTGCTTCGCCGCCGTGGACTTCGTCGCGGACTTCGAGACGGTGCGCGTCGACCGGTGCGCAACCACCGCGGCCCGCGGGCTCGCGGACGCCGAGGTGACCGAGGGCGAGAACGACGTCGTCGACGCCCCGGTCGTCGTCGAGCTCTGCGGAGCCGTCGCGCCGGGCGCTGCCTGCGGCTGGATCGTCGGGTGAGCAGGTGAAGGCTGCGGGTGCGGCGAAGGCCCTGCAGCTGCTGCGCGCCCTGCTGCCGCGAACCCGATCAGCGCGCAGGCGAGGACGGCGATGCCGAGCCGATGCTTCTTCCCCCCTGCACCCACGTGTCGACCTCCCCAGTCGCTCCGTAGGGCTCGCACTCTAACGGTGTCGCGCCGGAGATGCGAGCGCGTCAGCGAGTGAGCACGACGAGGAGCACGACGATCGCGACGATCGCCGCGAGCGCCACGACGACGACGTTCACGGTGAACAGCAGGCTCCCCGACCGGCCGCCCTCCGCGGCGGGCCCCTGCGCCTCCGCCTCGTCGTCGCCGTGCAGCCCGTGCACGGGCCGCGTCACCTGCGCCTTGCGCCCGGTGGTGCGCCAGCCCAGCGCCCCGGCCAGCGCGTCGGTGATGAACTGGTTGAGGCTCACCTTCTCGCGCTCCGCCGTCCGGGCGAGCTCGGCGTGCAGGGTCTGCGGCATTCGCAGCAGGAGCCGCCCGCTGTGGGACTGCGACGTCTTCGGCTCCGGTACGTCCTTCCCCTCGCGCCGCGCGCTCACGAGCCACGCGTTCATCGCCTCCGACGCGCGGTCGATCGCCTCGTCCGGAGTCGCGCCGCGGGCGGTGCAGCCCGGAAGCGCGTCGATGGTGGCGAGCCACTCCCCCTCCTCGTGCACGAGAGTCACCGGGTAGGGCAGCTCGTCGCCGCGCGACGGCTCGGGCGCGACGCCGTGCGCGGCAACTGTCGGATCGGCTCCCTGGCGAGGCCTCGACTTCACGGGAGCGCAATTGTAGAACGCGCCCGCGGCGGGCCGAGGCGCGTCGGGCCGCGTCAGCTCGCGAGCGCCTCCGGAGCCATGGAGCCAAGCTCGGCGCGGAGCTTCACCAGCGCGCGCCTCGTGAGCCGCGAGACGTGGATCGGCGAGATGCCGACCTCCTCGGCGATCTGCGGCTGGCTGAGGCCTGCGAAGTAGCGCAGGTGCAGCAGGCGGCGCTCGCGCTCGTCGAGGGCGCGGAAGGCCGCGGCGAGAAGTGCGCGCTGCTCGCCGCGCTCGTAGCCGCCCTCGAGCACGTCGAGGTCGCAGTAGGCCTCGTCCTCCTGGGCGGCGGCGTGCGACAGCGAGAGCGGCGACTGGATGCGCTCGGTGTCGAGCGCTTCCGCGACCTCCTGCTCGGCGATCCCGGAGCGGTCCGCGATCTCCGAGATCGTCGCCGGGCGCGCGAGCTGCGCGGAGAGCTCGGCGGAGCACGCGCGGAGACCGGGGCGCAGCTCCTGGAGCCGTCGCGGGACGCGCACCGGCCAGGCGCGGTCGCGGAGGTAGCGCTTGATCTCGCCGGCCACGTTCGGGATCACGAACTGGCCGAACTCTGCCCGCTGCGGATCGAAGCGGTCGACGGCCTTGATCAGGCCGATGCAGCCGACCTGGACGAGATCCTCGTACAGCTCGGTGCCGACGCTGTAGCGGCGGGCGAGGCTCTTCACCAGCGGCATGTACTGCTGGATCAGCCGATCGCGGGCGCCGAGGTCGCCGCGCTCGTGGTAGTCCCGCAGGAGCCGGCGTGCGGTGTCGCGCGTCGAGGCGCGCTTCGGCTCCGGCCGTGGCAGCCCGCTCGCCCCACGGCTCGGCACCAGGCGCCCCGGGACGATCTCACGAGGGGCGTGCCGCGGCCTGCGCGGTCGTTCCGAAAGTGTCTGGGAGCGGATTATCCAGCCTTTGCCGTCAGGACGGAACGCGTCGACTATAGCGCCGTCCTTTTCCCAGCGCAAATCACTTTTCTTTTTCGATCTTCTGCATCTGATGATCTGCTCATTTCGGGTTTGGGTACTTACGACACATCGAGAGGAAGACCCTCACGAACTTCGTCACAGCCCTTCGATCGGGGCGGTCGGCCTGCCCTTCTCGGGCGCGCTGGGCACCGGCTGCGTGCGTGGCTGCAGCGGCGACCGTCGGAGTCCTGATCGCGACCCCGGCAACCGCCGCAGCGAGCTCCGGAACCCCCCCGAAAGGCTTGGTATCTCCGCGATATCAGCCGAAATCATGTGATACTGCCGTGCTCTCCGCAGCAGCCGCCGGCGAAGCTCGTGCGCTCACGGCGTACCGCCGCGAACTCGGGGCGGCCAGCGGGAATGCGGCTGCCACAGCCGTACGACCCGCAGTACTGGGATTGCAGTATCAATCTCGAAATTCGATACCACACACGGCACCGAATGATTCGAACATCTTTCAAACAACTCGTGGCCGATCTTCAACCGGATCGTGCGCGACAATCGCTTCTTCGATCGGCTCGTCGACCTTCGAGACGTCTCTCCAGCAAGACGGGCGGCGCCTGCTCCAGATCGCCGTTGCGTTCGCAATCGCGTACGTCGTCTTCCTGACGGTC
>DASSQK010000175.1:0-12366 GCA_035702555.1 Gaiellaceae bacterium
GACGTCGACGGGATCTACATGGACGCGGTGGTCGCGATGACCGGCCACGGCGGCTGGCCGTTGACGGTGTTCCTGACGCCCGCGGGCGAGCCGTTCCTCGGCGGCACGTACTTCCCGCCCGAGCCGCGGCACGGGCTGCCGTCGTTCCGGCAGGTACTGGAGGCCGTCTCTGAGCTCTACCGCGAGCGGCCCCAGGACGTCGCCCGGCGGACGGAGGTGCTGGTCGACGCCCTCGCGCAGGCGGCTTCGTCGGCGCCCTCAGCCGAGCCGCTGACGGAGTCGCTGCTGTTCGCGGCCGTGCGCCGGCTCGAGGAGCTGCACGACCCGGAGTGGGGTGGGTTCGGCCGCGCGCCGAAGTTCCCGCCGGCCTCGGCGCTGGAGCTGCTCCTGCGGCGCGGCGAGACCGAGGTCGCGGCGAAGACGCTCGACGCGATGGCGCTGGGCGGGATGTACGACGTCGTCGGCGGCGGCTTCCACCGCTACTCGGTGGACGAGCGCTGGCTCGTGCCGCACTTCGAGAAGATGCTCTACGACAACGCGCTGCTCGTCCCCGTGTACCTGCACGGGTGGGTGGTCACGGGCCGCGAGCGCTACCGCGAGGTGGTCGAGGAGACGGTCGAGTACCTGCTGCGCGACCTGCGCCTCCCGGGCGGCGGCTTCGCGTCGTCGCAGGACGCCGACACCGAGGGCGTCGAGGGGCTGACCTACACGTGGGCGCCCGGCGAGGGCGGGCCCGAGGAGCTCTTCGAGCCGTTCGAGGAGGGCCGCTTCGTGCTCCGCGGGGAGCTCGACCCCGAGACGCGGGCGCGGCTGCTCGAGCTTCGCTCGCGGCGGCCGCAGCCGGGGCTCGACGACAAGGCGATTGCGTCGTGGAACGGCCTCGCTCTCGCCGCGCTGGCCGAGGCCGGGCGGCGGCTCGGGCGGACGGACTGGGTCGACGAGGCGCGGGCGCTGGGCGAGTTCCTGCTCGGGCCGCTCTCCGGCGAGGGCGGGAGGCTGCACCGGAGCCTCCGTGACGGGCGCACGAGCGGCGCCGGCTTCCTCGACGACTACGCGGACGTCGCGCATGGGCTCTACGAGCTCCATGTCGCGACCGGCGATCTGCGCCCGCTCGAGGAGTCGCGGCGGCTCGCGCTCCTCGCGGTCGAGCTGTTCGCGGATGACCGCAACGGCGGCTTCTTTCTCGCGCCGAACGAGGGCGAGCAGCTCGTCGCCCTGAAGAAGGATCTCTTCGACCACCCGGTTCCGTCGGGCAACGCGATGCTCGCGTACGTGCTCCTGCGGCTGGCGCGGATCTACGGCGACGACGAGCTCGAGCGTCACGCCGTCGGCGTGCTGCGGCTCCTCGGCGAGAGCATGGCGCGCGGCCCGACCGAGTTCGCCTGGGCGCTGAACGCGCTCGACCTCTATCTCGCGACCCCCCGGGAGATCGCGGTGGTCGGGCCGCCGGGAAGCGACGTCGCGCGCGCGGCGCTCGAGCCCTTCGAGCCGAACGCCGTCGTCGCGTTCGGCCCCGCGCCGGGCGTGCCGCTGCTCGAGGGCAAGGACTACGTCGACGGCCGCCCCGCGGTCTACGTCTGCGAGCGCTTCGCGTGCCAGCGCCCGGTCACGGACGCGTCCGAGCTCCAGCCCGCCTGAGCCGCAAGTAACAGTCTGTTACTTTGTTCGAGCCGCCGTCCGAGGGCGCGCGAACGCCGGAGGTTCCAACGCTTCGAACGAGCAAGTAACAGTCTGTTACTTGGATCGGGGGCGGCGGGCGCCGTAGAGTCCTCCGCCGTGGCGCTGCTCACGGTCGAGCAGGTGACGAAGCGGTTCGGCGGGGTCGTGGCGGTCGACGACGTCTCCCTGGACGTCCGCGAGGGCGAGATCGTCGGCCTGATCGGCCCCAACGGGGCGGGCAAGACGACGCTCTTCAACCTGATCACGCGCCTCTACAAGCCGGATGCGGGCGAGATCGCCTTCGACGGCGAGAGCCTCTTGCGCACGCCGCCGCACCGGATCGTCCGGCGCGGGATCGCGCGGACCTTCCAGAACGTCGAGCTCTTCTCGTCGATGACCGTCCTCGAGCACGTCCTCGTCGGGCGGCACGCCCGCAGCGGCCGCAGCGCCCGTGAGCTGCTCGCGTACGTCGGGCTCTCGCCGCTCGCGCACCGGCCCGCCGCCGAGCTCTCGTACGGGACGCGCAAGCGCGTCGAGCTCGCCCGCGCGCTCGCGGCCGGCCCGCGGCTGCTGCTGCTGGACGAGCCGGCGGGCGGTCTGAACCACGAGGAGGTCGAGGGGCTGGCGACGCTGATCCGCAACCTGCGTCACGACTTCGACCTCACGCTGCTGCTGGTCGAGCACCACATGGGCCTCGTGATGGGCGTCGCCGACCGCGTCCACGTGCTCGACTTCGGCCGGCTGATCGCGAGCGGCGCTCCACGCGAGGTGCAGAGCGACCCGAAGGTGATCGAGGCCTACCTGGGAGCCCCCGCTGCCTGAGAGCCCTCTCCTGGAGCTCGAGGACGTCGGCGCCCGCTACGGCCCGGTCACCGCGCTGCAGGGCGTCTCGCTCCGCGTCGGCGAGGGCGAGGCGGTCGCGGTGCTGGGCGCGAACGGCGCGGGCAAGACGACGACCCTGCGCGCCGTCTCGGGCACGGTCCGCCGCAGCGGCCGGATCGAGCTCGCGGGAAAGAGCATCGCGCGGAGCTCGCCCGAGGCCGTGGCGCGCGCCGGCGTCGCGCACGTCCCGGAGGGCCGCGGCACGCTGACGGGGCTCACCGTCCGCGAGAACCTCCGCCTCGGCGCGTACGCGCGGCGCGATCGCAAGGCCGTCGCCGAGGACGAGCGCCGCGTCCTCTCGTACTTCCCGCGGCTGGAGGAGCGCGACTCGCAGCAGGCCGGGACGCTCAGCGGCGGCGAGCAGCAGATGCTCGCGCTGGCCCGCGCGCTGATGCTGCGGCCGCGGCTGCTGCTCCTGGACGAGCCCTCGCTCGGCCTCGCCCCGCTGGTCGTCGCCGAGATCTTCCGCATCGTCCGCGAGCTCAACGAGCGCGAGGGGCTGGCGGTGCTGGTCGTCGAGCAGAACGCGGCGCTCGCCCTCGACGCCTCCTCGCGGGCGTACGTGCTCGAGGTCGGGCGCGTCGTGCTCGAAGGCCCGAGCGCCCAGCTCCGCCGCGACGACGCCGTCCGCCGCTCGTACCTGGGGTACTGAGCCGATGCTGTTCGCCTTCGACTGGACGCAGCTGGCCCAGCAGATCGTGATCGGCCTCGCCTCGGGCGGCGTCTGGGCGACGCTCGCCGTCGCGCTCGTCCTCATCTACCGCTCGACCGGCGTGATCAACTTCGCGCAGGGCGAGATGGCGATGTTCTCGACGTTCATCGCCTGGTCGCTCGTCCACCACGGCTTCTCCTACTGGGGCGCGTTCTTCCTCACGATCGCGATCTCGTTCGCCGGCGGCATCGCGGTCGAGCGCGCCGTGATCCGCCCCGTCGAGCGTGCGCCGGTGCTGACGGTGGTGATCGTGACGCTCGGCCTGTTCTTCGTCGTCAACGGCGCGGCGCGCTGGATCTGGTCGCCGGAGACGCGGAGCCTGCCGAACGCCTTCTCGACCCGGCCGATCACGGTCGCGGGCGTCGCGTTCTCGATCCAGGACCTCGGCACGATCGCCGTCTCGCTGGGGGCGGTCGCGCTGCTCTGGGGCTTCTTCCAGTTCACGAAGCTGGGCCTCGCCTCGCGCGCGGCCGCCCTGAACCCGGAGGCGAGCCGTCTCGTCGGCGTGCGCGTCAGCTGGATGCTCGCCCTCGGCTGGGGCCTCGCCGCCGCGATGGGCGCCGTCTCCGGGATGCTGACCGCGCCGGCGCTCGCGAGCTTCGACCAGAACCTGATGCAGCCGGTGCTGCTCTACGCGTTCGCCGGCGCGGTCCTGGGCGGGCTCGACAGCCCGCTCGGCGCGGTGGTCGGCAGCCTGCTGCTCGGCGTCCTCGTCAGCCTGCTCGGCACGTACGTCGACTGGATCGGCAGCGAGCTGCGCCTCCCGGTCGCGCTCGCGGTGATCCTCGGCGTGCTCCTCGTCCGTCCCGCAGGTCTCTTCGGGACGCCGCAGGAGCGGCGGGTCTGATGGGCAGGCGGGCCCTAGGCGTCGCGGTCTGGGTCGTCCTCGTCGCGCTCGTGCTGCTCGCGTACGCCTTCGCGCCGCGCTTCGTCAGCGACTTCCACTCGCGCGACCTCGCCGAGGCCGGGATGTTCTTCATCGCGATCGTCGGGCTCAATCTGCTCACCGGCTACACCGGCCAGATCTCGCTCGGGCACGGGGCGCTGATGGCGATCGGCGGCTACACGACCGCCTGGCTGATGGTGCACGAGCACTGGCGCGACGTCTGGACGATCCCGCTCGCGGGCCTGGCCGCGGGGATCGTCGGCTTCCTGATCGGCCTCCCGGCCCTGCGGCTCTCGGGCCTCTACCTCGCGCTGGCCACCTTCGCCTTCGCCGTCGCCATGCCCTCGCTGCTGAGGAAGTTCTCGGGGATCACCGGCGGCGGCCAGGGGCTGCGGCCGATCGAGGAGGCGCCGCTGCAGATCACGGGCCTCAGCGGCACGGTCACGATCTTCGGCCACTCGATGACGCAGAACCACTTCCTCTACTACCTCTCCTGGGGAATCGGCCTGATCGGGTTCGTGATCGCGTGGCTGCTCGTGCGCAGCCGCGTCGGGCGCACCTTCCGGGCGCTGCGCGACAGCGAGGTCGCGGCCTCGTCGGCGGGGATCAACCTCGCCCGGGCGAAGACGCTCGCCTTCGCGATCAGCGGCGTCTACGCCGGCGTCGCGGGTGCCCTGGTGGCGACGATGGACCAGATCGTCAACCCGCTTTCGTTCACCTTCCTGCTCTCGATCGTGCTGATCGTCGGGGCCGTCGTCGGCGGTCTCGGCTCGCTCCCGGGAATGGTGGTCGGCGCGTTCTTCGTCGAGTACCTGCCCGATCTGTCGACGCACGTCTCCACCAAGCCAGGCGTCCCCGATTTCGTCTACGGCGCCGCGATCATCGTGGTGATGATCCTCCTGCCGACCGGTGCGGGCGGGCTGCTGCGGCGGCTTGCGAGACCACTAACAACCCGGCTATACCTTCGTCCCTAGAGGGTCGATGGCGAGGGCGATCTACGTAACCGCATGCGCGCTGGGCGCTCTGGTGCTCGCGACCGTGGCCACGGGCGCGGCCTCGGAGACCGGCGTCACCTCGTCGCAGGTCGTGATCGGCGGGACGGTGCCGCTCAGCGGCAACGCGTCCGCCTACCAGTCGGTCGCGAAGGGCGCGGCCGCCTACTTCCGCTACGTGAACGCGCACGGCGGGGTCAACAAGCGGAAGATCAAGTACATCTACAAGGACGATGGCTACAACCCCGCGAACACGATCGATAAAACCCGCGAGCTCGTCCAGCAGGACAAGGTCTTCGCGATCTTCAACAGCCTCGGGACCGAGCACAACCTCGCGATCCGCGGCTACCTGAACGCGCTCAAGATCCCGCAGCTCTTCGTCGCCAGCGGCGCGACGACGTTCGGCCGCGACTACAAGCAGTTCCCCTGGACGATCGGCTACCAGCCGAACTACCGCGCCGAGGGGACGATCTACGGCCGCTACGTCGCGAAGACGAACCCGAAGGCGCGCATCGCCGTCCTCTACCAGAACGACGACTTCGGCAAGGACCTGCTGAAGGGCCTCCAGATCGGCCTCGGCAAGAAGGCGAAGCAGATCGTCGCGAAGCAGAGCTACGACGTCACCGACTCGAACGTGAAGCCACAGATCTCGAAGCTGAAGTCGAAGAAGGCGAATACGCTGATGCTCTTCTCGACGCCGCAGGCCACGATCGGCGCCTACTTCGCGGCGTACTCGATCAAGTGGCGCCCCAAGGTCTACGTGAACGCGGTCTCGAGCGCCTCCAACATCCTCGGCCTGGCGACCGCGGGCTCGAGCAAGAAGGAGACCGAGGGCTCGGTCTCGATCGTCTTCCTCAAGGACCCGACCGACCCGCGCTGGCGCAGGGACCCGGGCTCGAAGCTCTACCGCTCGATCATGAAGAAGTTCAAGGGCGGGAACCCGAACGACGTCTACGCGGTCTACGGGATGTCGGCCGCGCACACGTTCGTCGCCGCGCTGAGGAAGGCCGGCAAGAACCCGACCCGCGCCTCGATCATGAAGGCCGCCACGAGCCTGAACGTGAAGAACGACCCGTTCCTGCTCCCGGGCATGGCCGTGCACACGAGCAAGACCGACCACTTCCCGCTCGACCAGGCGAAGCTCCAGCGCTACCACAACGGGCACTGGGTCTCGTTCGGCGGGCTCTTCCGCGTCCGCTGACCCGAGGGTGGCGGGCGCGGTCCGGATCGCCGTCGCCCTCGTTCTTCTGGCCCTCTTCGCCGGGGGAGCCTCGGCCGGCTCCGTGCGCCGGCTCGAGCCCTACTCGCCGTCAGCCGTCAACCTGGTCGTGCCCGCGGGCGCCTTCCGCGAGGGCCACGTGCGCTGGAGCCGGCTGAAGCACGTTCTCGACTCGCCGCCGGTGCCGTACCGGACCGCCGACGGGATGACGATCTACATCAGCTTCTCGGACTCGTACACCCCCGATCCGGCCGCGGCTCAGCACTACGTCGACCTGCTCGGGTCGTACACCCACAAGGGCGAGCTGAACGGCCTGCGCCTCTTCGTCTACACGCCCGAGGAGATCGGAGCGGTCTGCGGGGCGAGCGCCGTGGCGTGCTACGGGAACGACCGGATGTTCGTCTCCGGAACTCCGGTCGCGGGCGACCCGCCGGTCGAGCAGGTGCTCGCGCACGAGTACGGCCACCACATCGCGAGCCACCGGCTGAACCCGCCCTGGCCCGCGGTCGACTGGGGGCCGAAGCACTGGGCGAACCGGATGGACGTCTGCAGGTACACGGCGGCGGGCCAGATGTTCCCCGGGGACGAGGGGGCGCACTACGCGCAGAACCCCGGCGAAGGCTGGGCCGAGGGGTACCGGAAGCTGATCCAGGTCAAGCTCGGCTGGGCCGACATCGGCTGGAGCATCGTCGACCCGTACTTCGATCCCGAGCCGGGAGAGCTCCAGCTGATCGACCTCGACGTGACCCATCCCTGGCAGCACGCGACCACGTTCGTCGCCAACGGGAAGCTCAGGCGCGGCGGGGTGCGCCGCTACAAGCGGCGCGCGCTCTACGACGGGCCGCTCACGGCACGGGTCACGGGTCCGCGGGGCACGACCGTCTCGCTCTCGGTCGGCGGGAAGGTCGTCCGCGCCCCCGCCCGCCGGGTCTCCGGCGTGAACTGCGGCCTGTCCAGCCTGACCGTCGTCGTCCGCTCGAAGCTCGGCGGCCGCTTCCACCTGGTCGAGACCCAGGACGACGAGAACGGCTGAGCTACGTCGTGGCGAGCCCGGGCTCGGCGCGGGGAGGAACGCGCACGAGCCGGCGGCGGCCCACCGGCAGCAGGCTGATCACGCCGACGGTGATCGCGACGCCCAGCCACTGCGTCCAGCGCAGGTGGTCGTCGAAGACGAAGACCCCGACGAGCGCGGCCGTGACGGGGAAAGCGAGCTCGCCGAGCGCGGCCAGCAGCGCCGGCGTGCGCCGGAGCCCGTAGTAGTAGAGATTCAGGGCGATGAAGCCGGTGACGAGCGCGAGCACGGCTATCCAGAAGCTGTCGTGGAGGTTCGAGAAGGCGGCGGCGCCGACGAGCGGCAGCGCGATCGCGCTCGCGATCAGGCCGAACCCGAAGCGCACGGTCGAGACGTGCTCGAACGCGAGTTTCCGGCCGAGGTAGCGGCCGAAGACCGTCCCCAGGCCCCAGAGCACGGCCGCGGCGAGGGTCTCGGCGATCGGCACCAGACCGTGGGCGTGCGGGTGGAGCGGCTCGGGCAGCGCGATCAGCCAGACGCCCGCGAGCGCGGGGATGAGAACCCAGGTGAATCCGCGGCGCGGGTGCTCGCCGAGCACGAGCCACGCGCCGAGGACGGCGACGAGCGGCTGCACCTTCTGCAGCACGACGACCGTGATGAAGTCGCCGTGGAAGAGCGCCTTCGTGAAGAGGATCGTCGCGATCGCCGACGCGCCGGCGCCGACCATGATCCCAGCGCCGACGTAGCGCCAGCCCGAGCGCCACAGCGCCGTGAACGCGGCAGCCGCGAGCGGCAGCGTCAGGGCGACGAGCACGACGTGCTCGCCGAAGACGATCGTGTAGGCGGACGTGGAGTCGGAGAGCGGCTTGCGGATCAGCCCGTCGAGGCCCCACATCGCGGCCGCGACGCTGACGAGGACGACCCCGGGGAGGGCGTAGATGCTCTTCCTCACGACCGGCTGAGCGTAGCCGCCTCGTACCGCATCAGGTCGTCGACGGTCTCGCGGCGCCGGATGAGGCGCGCGTCGCCGTCGTCCACGAGCACCGCGGCCGGCCGCGGAACCGAGTTGTAGTTCGAGCCCATCGAGAGCGTGTAGGCGCCCGTGGCGGGAACCGCGAGCAGGTCGCCGCGCCGCGGCTCGGGCAGGCGCGCGCCGTGGATCAGCACGTCGCCGGACTCGCAGTGCTTGCCGGCGACGTCGTAGGCGTGCGCCGGCTCCTCGTCCGCGCGGTTGGCGAGCAGCGCGCTGTAGCGCGCGCCGTAGAGCTGCGGCCGCGGGTTGTCCGACATCCCGCCGTCGACCGCGACGTAGGTCAGCTCGGGGCTCGCCCGCTTCACCACGCCGACGCGGTAGAGGGTGACGCCCGCTCGGCCGACCAGCGAGCGGCCGGGCTCGAGGATCACCTGCGGCGGCTCGCCGGGCCAGGCCCGGGCGAGGCGCGCGAGCAGCGCCGCGACGAACTCCTCGATGCGCGGCGCCTCGTCCTCCTCGACGTAGCGGATCCCGAGGCCGCCGCCGAGGTCGACGACGGTGGGCTCCCAGCCGAGCTCCTCGCGCGCCCGCGCGACGAAGGGCCCGAGCCAGTCGACCGTCTCGAGGCCCGCCTCCATGCGCAGGAGCTGCGAGCCGATGTGCAGGTGCACGCCTGCCGGCTCGAGGCCCGCAGCGCGCGCTGCCGCGACCGCCTCCAGCGCCTGATCCGGCGGGAGCCCGAACTTCGAGCCCTCGTGGGCGGTGCGGATCTTCTCGTGCGTGTCGGCCTCGATCCCCGGCGTGACGCGGACGAGCACGTCGCGCACGCCCGCCTCCGCCGCGCGCTCGACCTCGTCCAGGGCGTCCAGGACGACCAAGCGCGCCCTCGCCTCGGCCGCCGCCCGCAGCTCCTCGTCGCTCTTGTTGTTCCCGTGCACGACGATGCGCTCGCCCGGCACGCCCGCCTCCAGCGCGAACCTGAGCTCGCCGAGGGTCGAGACGTCGGCGCCGAAGCCGTGCTCGGCGAGCAGGCGCAGCACGGCCACATTCGGAAGCGCCTTGAGGCTGTAGAGCGGGAGGGCGTCGCGGGCCGCCGAGCGGTACGCGTGGGCCGCGTCCTCGATCGTCCGCCTGCAGTAGACGACGAGCGGCGTCCCGAACTCGGCCGCGAGGGCCGACGCGCGGACGCCGCCGATCGCGAGCTCGTCGTCCTCGACGGCGGCCGTCTCCGGGAAGAGCGTGAGCACGCGCGCGATCGTAGTTATCGCCGCAGGGCCGCAGCCGGGGCTTCGAGGAACAGGCGCGGCGCCCGCCGGCGCGCCGTGGCGAGCGCGTCGCGCACCGCCTCGGCCGCTCGCTCGTGCACCCCCGCGCCGTGGCCGCAGAGGACGTGCTCGGGCTCGTGCCGCCCGAGCTGCATCGGCGGCGTTGGCCGCAGCAGCGGGTGGACGCCGAGCCGCTCGCCGCCCAGCGCGAAGTAGTGCGGGACCGTCCCGAGCGCGTCCGCGCAGACGAGCACCCGCTCCTCGGGCCACCACAGCGCCGACTCCCGCCAGAAACGCCTGCTCACCACCGGGATCGCCTCGAACGGGCCGACGCTCCCGCACGGGACGACGTGATGCGGCACATCGAGGCGGCGCGCGAGCTCCGCGCAGTCGCGGTCGTGGCGGTCGAGCAGCTGGACGACGCCTGCGGGCTCGCCGAGCGCGAGGATCCGCTCCTCGACCCCGTCGGCGTCGAGCGGGTCGACGGCCCAGACGCGCCCGCCTGCGAGCAGCGCGTGCGAGGCGAGGTGCAGCCGCGGCCGCTCGGGCGAGATCCAGCCCAGGCCCCACGGCTGCGCGTCGATCCAGCTCGGCTCGGTCAGTCGCCCCACCAGCTCTGCAGGACGTCCGCGTCGCCCGGCCCCGTGCTCGGCGCTCCGACCACGAGCAGCTCGGCGCCCTCGGGCCCGGCCTCGAAGCTCCGGGGCGTGTCGTTGTCCACGCGCAGCGCGTCGAGCAGCGCGAGCTCGACGACCTCGTCGCCGACCTTCGCGCGGGCGCGTCCGCCGATGACGACGTACACCTCCTCCTGCGTCTTGTGGGTGTGGCCGAACGGCAGCCGGTAGTTCGGCCCGAGCCGCTGGTAGCTGAGACCCGACTGCTGGAGCTCGAGCGGCACGCGCGCCATCCGCGCTTCGAGGTTCCCCTCGAGCCCGAACTTCGGCGCCTGATCCTCGACGTCTTCCCGCAGGTTGAGCTTGGTGTACCCCATGGCACCTCCTCGATTTCGACCGGCGCGATGCTAAAGTGAGAACGGATGAAGCAGCTTCTCGAGTAGCGCAGGGGACACCGCGGCGAGCGCCGCGTCGGTTCCCGCAGCCTCTCGTTCGAGAGGCTTTTTCGTTTCTGGAGGCGGAATGGACACGTACGACCCACAGGCGATCGAGGCGAAGTGGCAGCGGGTCTGGGAGGACGCGCGCGCCTTCTACGTCGACAACCCGGGACCCGACGAGGCCGCCTCCGAGAGCGCCTACTACATGCTCGAGATGCTGCCCTACCCCTCGGGCCACCTGCACATGGGGCACGTCCTCAACTACACGCTGGGCGACGTCGTCACGCACTTCCAGCGGCGCCACGGCAAGCGCGTCCTGCGCCCGATGGGGTACGACTCGTTTGGCCTCCCCGCCGAGAACGCGGCCATCCGCGAGGGCGGACACCCGCGCGAGATCACCGAGCGCAACATCGAGAACATCGAGCGCCAGATGCGCCGGCTGGCGTGGGCGATCGACTGGGACCGCGTGATCGCCGCGCACGACCCGGCCTACTACCGCTGGACGCAGTGGCTCTTCCTGCGCTTCTTCGAGCGCGACCTCGCCTACCGCAAGGAGTCTCCCGTCAACTGGTGCCCGAACGACCAGACGGTGCTCGCGAACGAGCAGGTGATCGACGGGCGCTGCGAGCGGTGCGGAACCGAGGTCGAGGCCCGGAAGATGGAGCAGTGGTTCTTCCGCATCACGTCCTACGCGGACGACCTGCTGCGGGACCACGCGCTGATCGACTGGCCGGAGCGGACCAAGACGATCCAGCGGAACTGGATCGGCCGCTCCGAGGGCGCCGAGCTGCTGTTCCGCGTCGACGAGCTCGACGTCGACCTCCCGGTCTTCACGACGCGCGCCGACACCGTCTTCGGCGCCACGTTCTTCGTGATCGCGCCCGAGCACCCGCTCGTCGACCGGATCGCCGAGCGCTCGCCGCAGGCGGACGAGATCCGAGCCTACGTCCGCCGGTCCGCGGCGAAGCGCGGCGAGGAGCGGGCGACCGCGGAGGAGAAGACCGGGGTCTTCACCGGCCTCTACGCGACGAACCCGGCGACCGACGAGCAGATCCCGATCTGGGTCGCCGACTACGTGCTGATGGAGTACGGCACCGGCGCGATCATGGCCGTGCCCGGGCACGACGAGCGCGACGGCGCGTTCGCGGAGCAGTTCGGCCTCCCGGTGAGGCAAGTCGTGGACGAGGAGGAGGGCGTCCTCGTCGACTCCGGGCAGTTCAGCGGCCTGCCGACCGACGAGGCCGTGGGCGCGATCGTGGAGTGGCTCGGCGAGCGCGGTCGCGGGCGCGCGGCGGTGAGCTTCCGCCTGCGCGACTGGGGCTTCTCGCGGCAGCGCTACTGGGGCTGCCCGATCCCGATCGTCTACTGCGATTCCTGCGGGATCGTGCCCGTGCCCGACTCCGACCTGCCGGTGCTGCTGCCCGACGTCGAGGACTACCGCCCTAAGGGCAAGCCGCCGCTGGCCTCCGACGAAAAATGGCTGCGCGTGCCGTGCCCGTCGTGCGGGGGCGAGGCGACGCGCGAGGCCGACACGATGGACACCTTCGTCGACTCGTCCTGGTACTTCCTGCGCGACTGCGACCCGCACAACGACGAGGCGCCGTTCGCGCGGCGGCTGGCGGACTACTGGGCGCCGGTCGACCAGTACATCGGCGGGATCGACCACGCGACAGGGCACCTGCTCTACTCGCGCTTCTTCGTCAAGGTGATGAACG
>DASSQK010000176.1:0-4151 GCA_035702555.1 Gaiellaceae bacterium
TTCTACGAGACCCGGGGCAAGCCCGTGCGGTGGCTCGAGACGTCCGCCCCCGCCCCGCCGCCGCGCTACTCCTACCGGCACGAGCGCGACTGGGCGTACCTCGCCGAGCGGCTGCAGTCGGACGCGGGGATCGGCGCGCGATGAGCCAGGTCAGCGACCAGCCCGTTGCGGGCGTCCTGGACGACCTCGAGCTCTACCTCCGGCTCTACCGCCAGATGCTGCTCATCCGCGGCTTCGAGGATCTCGTCCAGTTCCTCTTCCTGAAGGGCGAGGTCTACGGCACCACGCACCTGTACTCCGGCCAGGAGGCGGTGGCGACCGGTGTTGCGAGCCTCCTCGAGGAGCGCGACCGGGTCGCCGCGACCTACCGCGGGCACGGCCACGCGCTCGCCCTCGGGGTCGATCCCCAGGGGCTCCTCGACGAGATGCTCGGGCGCGAGACCGGCGTCAACGGGGGCCGCGCGGGCTCGATGAACGTCAACGCGCTCGGCAACCGCCTGATCGGCTCGTTCGGGATCGTCGGCGGCAGCATCGCCGCGGCCACCGGAGCGGCCCTCGCGCTGAAGAAGACCACCGGCGGCATCGCCGTCGCCTACTTCGGGGACGGCGCGATGAACCAGGGCTACGTCTTCGAGTGCCTCAACTTCTGCCAGGTGCTCGAGCTGCCGCTCCTGCTCGTGTGCGAGAACAACGGCTACGGCGAGTACACGCCGTTCCGCTCAGTCACCGCCGGCGAGATCCGGGCCCGCGCGGAGGTGATGGGGGTCCCGGCCGAGACGGTCGACGGCATGAGCGTGTGGACGGTTCGCGAGGCCGCCGCGCGCGCGCTCGAGCACGTCCGCGGCGGCAAGGGCCCCGCGTTCGTCGAGGCGCTCACGTACCGCTTCGTCGGGCACTCCCGCAGCGATCCCGGCGCGTACCGCCCCGAGGGCGAGCTCGACGAGTGGAAGGCGCGCGACCCGATCGTCGTCCTGCGCAGGCAGCTCGAGGCCGAGGGCGTCGAGGCGGCGCGTCTCGACGAGATCGGCAAGGAGCTGGAGGCGGAGCTCGAGGCGATGCGCGAGCGCGGGCTCGCCGCGCCGTTCCCGAGCGACCTCCCGGCCGGCGAGTTCAAGGACTGAGCGCGGCGTGTCGCAGGAGCTGACGATGCCCAAGCTGTCCGACTCGATGGCCGACGCCGTGATCGTGCGCTGGCTCGTCTCGCCCGGGGAGGCGTTCGAGCGAGGCGAGGGCCTCGTCGAGGTGGAGACGGACAAGGCGACCGTCGTCTACGAGGCGGAGGCCGCGGGGACGCTCGACGCGATCCTCGTCCCGGAGGGAGCGAGCGCGGCCATCGGCGAGCCGATCGCGACCCTCGCGAACGGCGCCGGCAGCCCCGCAGGCGCGCCGCCGGCGCGCGAGCGGCCCGCGGCGGCCGAACCGCGCCCCGCGGCAGCCGCCGCTCCGGCGCCCCGCGTCGACGGGTCGCCGTCGGAGCGTCCGAACGCGACGCCGGTCGCGCGGCGCACGGCCGTGGAGCTCGGCGTCTCGCTGCACGGCCTCGCCGGCACCGGCCCCGGCGGCCGGATCACGCGGGAGGACGTCGAGCGGGCCGCGGAGACGGCGGGCGACACCGCCCTCGTCCCGCCGACGACCGGGAAGGGCGAGGTGCGGATGATCGAGCTGACCGCCACGCAGGCGACGATCGCCCGCCGGATGGTCGAGTCGGCGACGACGATCCCCGTGTTCACGGTCTCCGCCGACATCGACCTGTCGGAGGTCGTCGCCCTGCGGCGCGGCGCGCAGGAGGAGGGCGGCGACGTGCCCTCGATCAACGACTTCGTCGTCCTTGCCGCCGCGCGAACGCTGCGCGAGTTCCCGCGCTTCAACGCGTCCTACGTCGAGGGCAAGGTCGAGTGCTATACGCGCATCAACGTCGGCGTCGCGGTCGCGACCGACGACGCGCTGCTCGTGCCGGTCGTCTTCGACGCCGACCGCAGGACGCTGGCCGAGACCGCGCGGGAGACCCGGCGGCTCGCCGAGGCCGCGCGGAGCCGCACGCTCTCGCCCGGTGAGCTCCACGACGCGACATTCACGGTCTCGAACCTCGGCATGTTCGGCGTGCGCTCCTTCACCGCGATCATCGATCCGCCGCAGGTCGCGATCCTCGCCGTGGGCGGCCTCCGCGACGACGTTGTGACGGCGACCCTCACCTGCGACCACCGCGTCGTCTACGGAGCCGACGGCGCGCGCTTCCTCGCGCGGCTGCGCGAGCTGCTCGAGCGCCCGCTCGTCCTGACCGCGGGGAACCGTTGATGGCGCCGATCCCCTTCCGCACCGCGATCCGCGACGCCCTCGACGAGGAGCTGGCGGCCGACGAGCGCGTGATCCTCTTCGGCGAGGACATCGCCGTCGCGGGCGGCGTCTTCGCGACGACACCGGGCCTGTACGAGAAGTACGGCGAGGAGCGGGTCTTCGACACGCCGATCTCCGAGCTCGCCCTCGCCGGCGCCGCGTTCGGCTCGGCCGTGACCGGCCTGCGCCCGGTCGTGGAGATCATGTTCGGCGACTTCCTGACGCTCGCGATGGACAGCCTCGTCAACCAGTCGACCAAGTACTGGTTCCTGACGCAGGAACAGGTGAGCGTGCCGCTCGTCTTCCGCTCCGTCGTCGGAGCCGGCGGCCGCTTCGGCGCCATCCACTCGCAGATGCCCGCGTCGTGGTTCATGGGCGTGCCCGGCCTGAAGATCGTCGGGCCGTCGAATCCGGCCGACGCCAAGGCGCTGCTGAAGGCGGCGATCCGCGACGACAACCCGGTGCTGTTCTTCGAGCACAAGCGTCTGTACACGCTCGAGGGCGAGGTGAACGGCGAGGTCGGCCGGCTCGGCGAGGCCGCGGTCGTCCGCGAGGGCGGCGACGTCACGGTCGTCGCAGCCATGAAGAGCGTCCACGACAGCCTCGAGGCCGCCGAGGCGCTCGGCGGGGACAGCATCTCCGCGGAGGTGATCGACCTGCGGACGCTGCGCCCGTTCGACGTCGAGAAGGTGCTCGCGTCAGTCCGGAAGACGGGGCGAATCGCGGTCGTCGAGGAAGGGCCGCTGACCGGCGGCTGGGCCGGCGAGGTCCTCGCGACGGTCACGGAACGGGCGCTCGGCTACCTTGACGACGCTTGGCGGATAGCGACTCCCAACACGCCGATTCCGTACAGCCCGCCGCTGGAGGACGCGTTCCTGCCGGGGCCGGAGCGGATAGCGCGCGAGATCCGGCGGCGCCTCCGGTGAACGACCCCTCGAACGCCGGGGCCGTGGTCGGCGCGTCGAAGGTCGGGGGCCGCCTGCGCGCAGAGCGGGAGCGGCTCGGGATCAGCCTGCGCGAGCTGGCGCGCCGCGTGGGCGTCTCGCCGAGCCTCGTGTCGCAGATCGAGCTCGACCGCGTGAACCCGTCGGTGAGCACGCTCTACGCGCTCGTCACCGAGCTCGGCCTGACGATGAGCGACGTCTTCGGGGAAACGGCGGAGCAGCCCGTCGTGCGCCGCCCGAGCGCCGACGACGGCCTCGCCGAGCGGCCCGACACCCGGCGCGTGATCAACCTCGCGTCGGGGGTCCGCTGGGAGCGGCTGACGCCCCACAGCGACCGCGACGTCGAATTTCTGTACGTCGTCTACCCCGTGGGCGCCGAGTCGTGTCCGGAGGACGCGCTCATGACTCACGGCGGCAAGGAGTACGGCTACGTCAGCAGCGGCACCCTCGGCGTGCGCGTCGGCTTCGAGGAGTACGAGCTCGGCCCCGGCGGGTCGATCGCGTTCGACTCGTCGTCCCCGCACCGCCTGTGGACGGTCGGCGGCGAGCCGGTCCATGCGGTCTGGGTCGTGATCGGCCGCAAGGCCGACCCGCGCGGCGACTCGCCCGAGACCGCGGAGTAGCCCTCAGCCCGCGGGCGCTTCGCCCTCGCCCGTGCGGAGCCGGCCGACGCCTCCCCAGCTGGTGCGGAGGCGCGCGACGAGGTCCGGCGCCTGGTACAGCAGCAGCGCAAGCAGGATCAGCGCTCCGATCGTCATCTCCGCGTACTCGGTCGGCTGCTGGAAGAGCGGCAGGACGTTGTTGATCAGCGAGAGGAAGAGCGCGGCGAGCAGCGTCCCCACGTAGGAGCCGCGACCGCCGGCGAGGCTCGCG
>DASSQK010000177.1:0-3095 GCA_035702555.1 Gaiellaceae bacterium
TACTGGGCGATCATGCCGGGCGTCTGCGTGGCCCTCCTCGGCGCCGCGTTCGCGCTTCTGAACTACGCCTTCGACGAGATCTCGAGCCCGTCGCTGCGGCGGCGGAAGCTCGAGCGCCAGGGCGTCGAGGCGGACGTCGACGAGGCCGTGCCCGCGCACGTGCCGGACGGGAAGAACATCCTCGAAGTCCGGAGCCTGTCGGTCGCATACGCCTCCGAGCAGGGGCCGGTGGTCGCGGTCGACGACGTCTCGTTCGACCTCGCCAAGGGCGAGTTCCTCGGGATCGTCGGCGAGTCCGCCTGCGGCAAGTCGACGCTCGTCTACGCGATCGCCCGCCTGCTGGGCGCACCGCTGGCGGGCGAGATCACGAACGGCCAGGTCCTCTTCAAGGGGCGCGACATGGTCACGCTCTCGGACAAGCAGCTGCGCCACATCCGCTGGCGCGACTACTCGATCGTGATGCAGAGCGCGATGAACGCGCTCAACCCGGTGCTGACCGTGGCGGCGCAGATGCGCGACGCGTGCGAGGCGCACTCGACCATGTCGAGGCACCAAATCGAGGAGCGCTCGAAGGAGGTGCTGCGGCTCGTCTCGATCGACCCGGTGCACCTGCACAGCTACCCGCACCAGCTCTCGGGCGGGATGCGGCAGCGCGCGATGATCGCGATGGCGCTGCTGTTCACGCCCGAGCTGATCATCATGGACGAGCCGACCTCGGCGCTCGACGTGGTCGGCCAGCGCTCCCTGATGGTGCAGATCAAGGAGCTGCAGGAGCGGCTCGGCTTCGCGGTCGTCTTCGTCACCCACGACATGTCGCTCGTCCGCCACTTCTCCGACCGCCTGCTCGTGATGTACGCGGCGCAGGTGGCCGAGCTGGGGAGGACGCAGCAGCTGTTCGAGAGGCCGCTGCACCCGTACACACACGGGCTGCTGGAGGCGTTCCCGTCGATCCACGGCCCGAAGGAGCGGCTGCTCGGGATCCCGGGCGCGCCGCCCGACCTGCTCCGCCCCCCGGCGGGGTGCCGGTTCGCGCCCCGCTGCCCGCACGCGACCGACCGCTGCCGGGTGGAACGGCCGCCGCTGTACCACGTCGACGGCGAGCTCGTGCGCTGCTTCCTGCACGAGCCGGCGACCACGGAGGAGCCGGCCAGGGAGGGCGTCGCGTGAGCGAGCCGCTGCTCCGCGCGGAGGGCCTCACGCGCCATTTTCGCGTCGGCAAGCTGTTCTCGCGCCAGCGGCTCCACGCCGTCGACGACGTGAGCTTCGAGATCGGACGCGGCGAGATCGTCGCGCTCGTCGGCGAGAGCGGCAGCGGCAAGAGCACGATCGCCCGGCTGCTCGCGCGCGTGTACAGGCCGAGCGCTGGCGAGATCTACTTCGACGGCCGCGCGGTGAGCTCGCTCACGACGAGGCGGCAGCGCCTGGCCTATGCGAGCGACGTCGCCATGGTCTTCCAGGATCCGTACAGCTCGCTCAACCCCGCCTACCGCGTCACGCATCCGATCAGGCGCGGCATCATCCTGCACCGCCGCGACGTCTCCCGCGGCGCGCAGCGCGAGGAGGTCGAGCGGTCGCTCGCGGCGGTCGGCCTGCTCCCCGCCGCGCGCGTGGCCGCGAAGTTCCCGCACGAGCTGAGCGGCGGCCAGCGCCAGCGGGTCGGCTTCGCCTCGGCCCTCGCGGTCAAGCCGAAGCTGATCGTCGCGGACGAGCCCGTCTCGATGCTCGACGTCTCGATCCGGATCGGCGTGCTGAACCTGATGAGCGAGCTGCGGGAACGCGAAGGCCTCTCGTTCCTCTACATCACGCACGACGTCGCGAGCGCGCGCTACGTCGCCGACCGCGTGCTCGTCCTCTACGCGGGGCACCTCGTCGAGGAAGGCCCGGCCGAGGACCTGATCCGGCGGCCCAAGCACCCCTACACGCAGCTGCTGCTGTCGGCGGTGCCGGATCCGCGCGCGGCGCTCGGGATCTCGGACGCGGCAGACGTCGGCGAGCCGCCGAAGGTGATCGACCCGCAGCCGGGCTGCCGCTTCCGCGGACGGTGCCCGTACGCGGTCGCGGACTGCGAGACGATCACGCCCCCGCTGCGCGAGATCGGGCCGAACCGACTCGTCGCCTGCCACGTCGCCGAGCCCGACCGGGCGCGCGCGGCCGTCTAGCCGCTCGACTGCCTACACTCGTCTCCCCGTGGCCGAGGCCGACTTCGTACACCTTCACGTCCACTCCGAGTACTCGATTCTGGACGGCGCGTGCCGCATCCCGGCGCTCGCCGGGCGGGCGGCCGAGCTCGAGATGCCCGCCGTCGCGCTCACCGACCACGGCTCGCTCGCGGGTGCGGTCGAGCTCTACCGCGAGACGGGGAAGCAGGGCGTCAAGCCGCTGATCGGCTGCGAACTCTACGTCGCCGAGGACCGCCGCGCTCAGAAGAAGGGCTACGCCCACCTCACGCTGCTCGCCGAGGACAACACCGGCTACGGCAACCTGATCAAGCTCGCCTCGGCCGGCTACCTCGAGGGCTACTACTACAAGCCGCGAGTCGACTGGGAGCTGCTCGAGCGCCACTCGCAGGGCCTGATCGCGCTCTCCGGCTGCCTCTCTGGACGAGTCTGCAAGGCGCTCGAGGAGAACCGGCCCGACGACGCCCGCACCGACCTCGACCGCCTCGCGCAGGTCTTCGGCCGCGACTCCACCTACGTCGAGATGCAGAACGCGGGCCTCGACATCCAGCAGCGGATCAACCCTGCGCTCGCGAACCTCGCGGCCGAGGCCGGCCTGCCGCTCGTCGCGACCGGGGACGTGCACTACCTGCGCCACGAGGACGCGCGGGCGCACGAGGCGCTGCTCTGCATCCAGTCGGGCGACTCGCTCAAGAACCCGAACCACTGGAAGTTCGACACCGACCAGTTCTTCTTCAAGTCGCCGGAGGAGATGGCGCTCGACTTCCCCGGCCACGACGAGGCGATGCGGCGCACGCTGGAGATCGCGGAGCGCTGCAGCGTGTCGCTCGAGCTCGGCACGATCCTGCTGCCGAAGTTCCCGCTCCCCGAGGGCAAGGACGCCTTCGAGTACCTCGTCGAGCTGTGCGAGAAGGGCCT
>DASSQK010000178.1:0-4717 GCA_035702555.1 Gaiellaceae bacterium
TCGGCGGTCGTGGCGGGCGCCGGCGTGGCGTACTCGAGCCACTGGGCCCAGCGCTCGCTGCGGCCGCGCGCAGTGTCCAGGTAGGCCTCCTGGATCTCGAGCGTGATCGGCCCGACCCCGATCTCGATGTCGTCCACGGCGCGTAGCGGCGTCACCTCGGCGGCGGTGCCCGTCATGAACGCCTCGTCGGCGAGGTACAGGTCGGAGCGGATCAGCGACTTCTCGTGCACCGTGTAGCCGAGGTCCTGCGCGATCTGGATCACCGTGTCGCGGGTGATGCCCGGGAGGATCGACGTCGCCAGGTCGGGTGTGTACAGCTCGCCGTTCTTGACGATGAAGACGTTCTCGCCCGAGCCGTCGGCGATGAAGCCCTCGCCCGTGAGCAGGATCGCCTCGTCGTAGCCGGCGCGGTTCGCCTCGGTCACGGCCAGCATCGAGTTGAGGTAGACGCCCGTCGCCTTGGCGACGTGCGGGATCACGTTCGGGCCGATGCGCTCCCAGCTGGAGATCTTCGCGCTGATCCCGTTCTTCAGCCCGTCCTCGCCGAGGTACGCACCCCAGGGCCAGCTCATGATCACGACGTCGACCGGGTTGCCGACGGCCGAGACGCCGAGCTCGCCGTAGCCGAAAAAGGCGATCGGCCTGAGGTAGCACTCCGGCAGGCCGTTGGCGCCGATCAGCTCGTGGCAGGCCGCGCGCAGCTCGTCGATCGAGTACGGAAGCTCCATGTTGAGCAGCCGCGCCGAGTTGTCGAGCCGCTTCAGGTGCTCGGTCAGCCGGAAGACGGCCGAGCCCTTGGGGGTCTCGTAGGCGCGGATCCCCTCGAAGACGCCGGACCCGTAGTGGAGCCCGTGGACGCCGACGTGAATGCGCGCGTCCGCCCAGTCGACGAGCTCTCCGTTCATCCAGATCTTCTCGGTCTCGCGCACGAACGACCTCCTTCTCAGCTCGAATGGTAGGGGGCCTGCTCGACGACGTCCATCGGACGCCCTCGCGAGAGGCGGAGCAGCTCGGTCGGGCTCAATGCGGCCATGTGGTGCTCGGAGCCGGCGCCCACCCAGAGGATCGGCTGGGACAGCAGCGTGCGCTCGACGAGGACGGCCGAGACGCGAGGAAGCGGGAACGGACAGACGGCGCCGGGCTCGAACCCGGTCGCGTCGCGCACCTCGTCGCTGCCCGCGATGCGGGCGAAACGCGCGCCCGCGGCCCGCCCGATCTTGTCGGAGTCGGCGCGGCGGTCGCCGGGAACGAGCGCGACCACCGCGCGCCCGTCGCAGTCGAACACCAGCGATTTCACGATCTGGCCCAGGTCGCAGCCGACGGCCCGTGCCGCGTCCTTCGCCGTCGGCGTGCCCTCCGGGAACTCCTCGAGGCGGACCTCGGCGCGCGCCTCACGCAGGTACGAGGAGACGCGCTCGACCGCCTCCGGCCATTCCTTCGTCGCCACGTCCGGAAGGGTACCCGCGGCGGCGACGGTTACCCCTGCCGCGGGCAACCGTGCCGCGCCGCGGCCGGGCCGGCTCAACCCCCGCCGAGCCTGATCACGTGCGCGTCGTCGAAGCCCTGCTCGCGCACCGCCGTGAGGAGCTCCGGCGGCGGCTCGCCGTCGAGCGAGAGCGCCATCAGCGCCTTGCCGCCGCGGCGCGTGCGCGAGACGGCCATGTTGGCGATGTTCACCCCGGCTTCGCCGAAGAGCGTGCCCACGCGGCCGATCACGCCGGGCACGTCGTCGTAGCGGAAGAAGACCATCAGCGGCGCGAGCTCCATCTCGAGCTCGAAGCCCAGCGCGTTCACGAGCCAGTGACGGTTCTCGTTGCCGATGATCGTCCCGGCCGCGCGGATGCGCCCGCCGTCGGAGACCACCTCGACGCGCACGAGGTTCGTGAAGTCGCGCGAGGCGCGGCGGCGTTCCTCGGCCACCTCGATCCCGCGCTCGGCCGCGATCACCGGTGCGTTGACGTAGTTGACGGGCTGCTCGCTGCGACCCTGGAATGCGCCGTTCAGCGCGGCGACGGTCAGGAGGCGCGTGTCGTAGCCGGAGAGCGCCCCGTAGTACGAGAGCGTGATCCGCTCCGCGCGGCCCTCCGCGAGGTCCATCGCGAGTCGGGCGAGCCGCGCCGCGAGCGGGACGAACGGGCCGAGCACCTCGAGATCCTCGGCGCCGATCGAAGGGATGTTGACGGCGTTGCTGACGAGGCCGCCCTCGAGAGCCGCGACGACCTGCTCGGCCACGATCACACCCGCGCGGTCCTGCGCCTCCTCGGTCGAGGCGGCCAGGTGCGGGGTCGCGACCACGTTGTCCAGCTCCAGCAGCGGCCCCGAGTACGGCTCCTGGGCGTACACGTCGATCGCGGCCGCGGCGACCTTGCCCGAGCGCAGCGCCTCGACGAGCGCTTCCTCGTCGACGAGCTCGCCCCGCGCGGCGTTGATCACGCGCGCGCCGTCCGGGAGCTTCGCGATCGCCTCGCGACCCAGGAAGCCGCGGGTCTCGGGGGTGAGCGGCAGGTGGAGGGTGAGGAACTCCGCGACCGCGAGCACATCGTCCGCGTGCTCCGCCCGCTCGGCACCGAGCTCGCGGAACCGCTCCTTGGAGACGAACGGGTCGTAAGCGACGACGCGCATGCCGAGGCCGAGCGCGCGGCGCGCCACCTGCTGGCCGATGCGGCCGCAGCCGAGCACCCCCAGCGTCTTGCCCTCGAGCTCGACCCCGCCCCACGCGGAGCGCTCCCAGCGGCCCTGCTTCAGCGCCGCGTGCGCCTGCGGGATGTTGCGCGCGAGCGCGACCAGGAGCCCGACCGTGTGCTCGGCGGCGGAGGTGACCGTGGACTCCGGCGCGTTGGCGACCACGATCCCGCGCCGCGTCGCGGCCTCGACGTCGACGTTGTCGACCCCCACCCCTGCGCGGCCGATCACCTTCAGACGCTCGGCCCGCTCCAGCACCTCCGCGGTCAGCTTCGTCGCCGAGCGGATCACGATCGCGTCGTAGTCCCCGATCGTCCCGGCGAGGTCGCCGTTCGCGTCGACGTCGACGTCGAACCGCTCGCGCAGGAGCTCGACACCCGCGTCGGCGATCTGCTCGCGGACGAGGACGCGGGCGCGCGTCACACCGGGGTGTGCTCGAACGCCTCGACCGCGCGGCTGACCGCGACGCCGCGCTCGATCTCGGCGCCGAGCTCGACCAGCGCGAGCTCGACCGCGGCGAGCGCAGTCGTGATGTCGAAGACGTCGTAGTAGCCGATGTGGCCGATGCGGAAGATCTTGCCCTTCAGCTCGCCCTGGCCGGGCGCCAGCGTGACGCCGTGGCGATCGCGCAGCAGCAACACGAGCTCGTCGGAGTCGATCCCCTCGGGGGCGCGCGCGGCGGTGACGACGGCCGAGCTGTCGTCGTCGGGGGACGAGAGCTCCAGGCCCATCGCCTTCAGCCCCTCGCGGCAGGCGCGGCCCAGGCGGCGGTGGCGGTCGAAGGCGGCCTCGAGCCCCTCGTCGAGCAGGATCCCGAGCGCGACGTCCATGCCTGCGACGAGCGACACCGGGGGCGTGACGGGCGCGTCGAGGGTCGCCTGGCCCTTCCGCGTCTTCTCCCAGTCCCAGTAGAAGCGCGGCGAGCTCGCCTCCGCGCAGCGCGCCCACGCCGCCTCCGAGGCGGTGACCATCGCGAGGCCCGGCGGCGTCATCAGCGCCTTCTGCGCCCCGGAGGCGACCGCGTCGAGCCCCCAGGCGTCCGTCTCCAGCGGTACCGCGCCGAGGCTCGAGACGGCGTCGATCGCGCTCAGGGCACCCGCCTCGCGCGCGGCGGCCGCGAACGGCTGGGGGTCGAGGACGACGCCGGTCGAGGTCTCCGAGTGGGTGAAGAAGACGATCGCCGCCTCGCGCTCGCGCAGCCGCGCAGCGGTCTCGTCGGCCGACGGGATCTCGCCCCAGGCGTAGCGCAGGTGGTCGACCTCCGCGCCGTAGGCCTTCGCGATCGCGGCCCAGCGCTCGCCGAAGTAGCCCGCCGAGACGACGAGCACCGGGTCGCCCGGCGAGACGAGGTTCGCGACCACCGACTCCATCGCGCCGGAGCCGGAGCCGCCGTAGAGCAGCACCTCCTGCTCGGTGCGGAGAATCTCGCGCAGGCGGCCCAGGACGTCGGCGTAGAGCTTGCGGTAGTCCGGCCCGCGGTGGTGGATGACCGGTTGCGCGATCGCCGCGAGCACCTCGGGCGGCGCGGGCGTCGGCCCGGGCGTCATCAGGTAGCGCTTCTCCGGCACGCCCCGAGGGTAGCGCCACGCGCGGAGGGCGGCGAGTTACGGCAGCGCCGGAGACGGGTCGACGGCGGCGCCGCGGAGGCGGACCTCGAAGTGCAGGTGCGGGCCGGTTGCGTTCCCGGAGGCTCCGACCGCGCCGACGCGCGACCCGGCGCCCACGTGCTCGCCCACGGCGACGTCGACCGCCGAGAGGTGCGCGTAGAGCGTCCGCACGCTGCGCGCGTGCGCCACGACGACGAGCCGGCCCCAGCCGCCGCTGATCGGGCCCGCGTACGTCACGCGCCCCGGCGCTGCCGCTCTGACCGGTGTCCCGGCGCCCGCGAGCAGGTCGAGCCCGGCGTGGAAGTGGCTGCCCCGCGGCCCGAACGCGTTTCCGACCGGTGCCTCGACAGGCCACGCCAGCGCGATCGGGCACGTGGGAGGCGGGCGCCGCAGGGCGGCGACGGTGCTCGCGCCGGCGACGCCGTCCG
>DASSQK010000179.1:0-3760 GCA_035702555.1 Gaiellaceae bacterium
CAGGACAACGGCACCTTCTCCTACACCGGCACGAGCACCTGGTTCGAGTCGGTCGGCGGAGACGGCGGCCAGTCCGGGTTCGACGCCGGCAACGGCACGACCCGGTACCACAACTACTACGACGCGACGCCCGAGGTGAACTTCCACGGGAACGACCCGAAGGAATGGCTCGACATCTACGACCCGCTCCAGACGACGGGCGAGCTGCGGTCGTTCTACGTGCCCTTCATCGCCGACCCGGCCACGGCCGGCCGGGCGTACATCGGGCTCGAGCACGTGTGGCGCACCGACGACAACGGCGGCGACCGGACGTACCTCGAGGCGCACTGCAACGCGCTGAACCTCGACCCGACGCGGAACCGCCCGTGCGGGGACTGGCAGCCGCTCGGGCCGAACCTGACCGGCTCGAACTTCGGCCAGACCCGTACCGGCGACTACGTCGTCGCGACCGAGCGGGCACGCGGCGACGCCGGGACGCTCTGGGCGGCCACGCGCGTCGGCCGCGTGTTCATCAGCAAGAACGCGAACGACCCGCAGCCGCGCAACGTCCGCTTCACGCGGCTCGACACGCCGAGCACGCCGGGCCGGTTCGTGTCCGGGATCGCGGTCGATCCTGCCGACCCGAACCACGCCTGGATCTCGTACTCCGGCTACGAGGCGTACACGCCGGGAGAGCCGGGCCACGTGTTCGAGGCGCGCTACAACCCGGCGACCGGGACGGCGAGCTTCGTCGACCGGTCGTACGACCTCGGCGACCAGCCGGTGACCGGGATCGCGTACTTCGGCGCGACCGGCGACGTCTACGCCGCGACGGACTTCGGCGTCCTGCGGCTTCCGGCCGGCGCGAGCCACTGGGAGACCGCGGGCTCGGGGCTGCCGACGGCGGCCGTCTACGGCCTGACGCTGTCCCAGTCGGCGAACGTGCTCTACGCGGCGACACACGGCCGCGGCGCCTGGAAGCTCGCGCTGCCACGGCCCTAGCTGCGTCCTGAAGAGACGGTGCCGCCCCGGCCTCGCGCCGGGGCGGCACCTACGTCGTGCCTAGCTGCGCCGGTTCTCGGCGAGCCAGGCGTCGAGCTCGGTGCGGCTGAAGAACAGCCGGCCCTCGACCTTGCTGTGCGGGATCTGGTGCAGGTGCTGGCGCAGCCAGCGGATCGAGACGCGCATGTACTCCGCGGCCTCGGCCGTGCTCATCCACGGCGAGGAGCTCGTGAGCTGGATCCGCTCGGCGAGCGCCGTCGCGAGGGCGTCGAGATCGGTTCTCGAGTTGTTGTGCGTCTGCGTCTGTGGTTGCAAGAGGTCTCCTTCGTTTCGCCGTCCACGCAGCCGCGGTTGCGGCTGCCCCTGCTACTAGGCGGGGAGTGGAGGCGCGCGCCCGGCGTGGCGCGAAGCGAGCGCCGGGGCACGGAGCGGCGAAGACGAGAAGGCCGCGCTCGCGCTCGCCAGCGAGAGGCGGACGACCTGCTCCGAGCGGCGGGCGAGCGACACGCCGAGCGCCGCGCGCAGGAGCGAGCGGACGAGCAGGAGCGCCACCAGCCCGGCGGGCACCTGGAGCAGGAGGCCGACGACGAGCGCCGGCTCGGCGGTGAGGAGCGAGCCGAGGTCGCCCATCTGCGCGAGCGCCTCCTCGGCGAGCACCGCGCCGGAGAGGAGCCAGAGGAGGAGCGCCTTCATGACCTCATGGTGCCAGACTGCGCCCGATCGCACGACCGTGCCGCACATTGCCGGGCCGATCAGGCGCGGAACGGCCGCACCGCGCCGACGAAGCCGAAGGCGTATCTGGGCTCCGAGAGCGACGAGATCTTCACCACGTCGCCGGTGTGCGGCGCCTGGACGAAGTTCCCGCCCCCGATGTACATGCCTTCGTGCTGGGGCCCGCGCGCGCTCGGCTCGAAGAAGACGAGATCGCCTGGCTGCAGCGCCCAGGGCGGCACGCGCGTTCCCTCGTAGAACTGCGAGCCGGTGTAGTGCGTCAGTTGGATCCCGAGCTGCGCGTAGACGTACATCGTCAGGCCCGAGCAGTCGAATCCGGTCAGCGGATCGGCGCCGCCCCAGACGTACGGGACGCCGAGGTACTGCAGTGCGATCTGGGCGGCCTTCGCGCCGACGCTGCCGTTCGACGACGGCAACCCGAGGAGCTGCGCCGACGGGACGAGGTCGGTGAGGCCGGTGTCGACGCCGTGGCCGCTGACGCCGAGCGCGAGCCACGAGAGGCGAGCGTCGTGGTGGTGCGGCCGCGGCGGCAGCGCGGCCCGGGCGAGGCCAACCAGCAGCTGCGTGCCGGGAGCGATGCCGAGCGACGAGTCGCCCGCGACCACGCGCAGGCCGACGACGCCGCTGCCCTCCCCGGGGACGACCGCCTCCTGCAGCACGACGAGGTAGCTCGAGGGCCCGAGCGGGACGAGCGTGTTGGGCCGTGCCGTGACCGCCTTGCCGTTCACGCTCAGGCCGCGCACGTAGGCGCCGCGAAGCCCGTGCGCAGGGACGAAGATCCGGTCGGCGTAGACCGCGCCGCCCGCGATCGTGACGCCGGTCAGCGAGACGCCGCGGGAGCTGCGCGACGAGGAGTCGAAGCGGAGCGTCCAGCCGCCGTCCTGCATGGATGCGAACGACCCCTGCCGCGCGGCGGCGACCAGATGGCCCTGCGCGTCGCGGATTTCCGCGATCCCGGCGCGCCCGGCGGGGGCGGCCGCGAGCACGAGCACGGCCGCGAGCAGCCCGGGAAGGAGCCGACGCACGCGGCTGATGGTTGCACAGGGCAGGGCGCGCTGCCGGGAAAGGCGTGCGCAGTAGTCTTCGCGGCGTGATCGCCAAGCACGACGTGCTCGTCCTGGGGGCGGGCCTCGCGGGGATGCGGGCGGCGATCGCGGCCCACGACGCCGGGGCCGACGTGGCGCTCCTGTCCAAGCTGCACCCGACCCGCAGCCACTCGGGCGCCGCGGAGGGCGGCATCAACGCCGCGCTCGGGAACGCAGCCGAGGACACGCCCGAGTCGCACGCCTTCGACACGATCAAGGGCTCGGACTACCTCGGCGACCAGGACGCGATCGAGGTCTTCACGGCCGAGGCGCCCGGCGACATCTACGAGCTCGAGCGCTGGGGCTGCATCTTCTCGCGCGACGAGAACGGCCGGATCGCCCAGCGGCCCTTCGGCGCCGCGGCGAGCCCGCGCGCGATCTACGCCGCCGACATCACGGGCCACGTGCTGCTGCACGTCTGCTACGAGCAGCTGCTGAAGCGCGACCTCAAGGTCTACGAGGAGTTCTACGCCTGGAAGCTGGTCGTCGACGACGGCCGCTGCCAGGGCGTGATCGCCTGGGACCTGCTCAACGGCGGCCTGCACTCGGTCGGCGCGAAGACGGTCATCCTGGCGACCGGCGGCTCGGGCCGCCTGTACGCCGGCACGACGAACGCGTGGGCGTGTACCGGCGACGGCTCGGCGATGGCGCTGCACGCCGGGGTGCCGCTGAAGGACGCGGAGTTCATGCAGTTCCACCCGACGACGCTCTTCCCGACCGGGATCCTGATCACCGAGGGCTGCCGCGGCGAGGGCGGCACGCTGCTCAACTCCGAGGACGAGCGCTTCATGGCCCGCTACGCCCCGAACGCGATGGAGCTCGCCAGCCGCGACGTCGTCTCGCGCTCCGAGCAGACCGAGATCGACGAGGGGCGCGGCGTGAACGGGAGCGTCCTGCTCGACCTGCGCCACCTCGGCGCCCAGAAGATCAACGAGCGCCTGCCGGGGACGCGCGAGGTCTCG
>DASSQK010000180.1:0-3747 GCA_035702555.1 Gaiellaceae bacterium
CCGCCGCGGCTCGACCGGCCGCTCGAGGGCTGCCCGTTCCACCCGCGCTGCGACCGGGTCTTCTCGCGCTGCCCGCACGAGCACCCGGCGCTGCGGCGGCTGGACGGCGAGCGCGAGGCCGCCTGCCATCTGAACGACGTGCCCGCGGAGGTCGCGTGAGCCGGAACGGCCGCCTGCTCGAGGTCGACGGGCTCGTCGTCCACTACCCGGTCGGGCGCGGGATCGTCGGCACGATGACGCGCCGACCCCAGCAGACCGTGCGCGCCGTGGACGGCATCTCCTTCACGGTGGAGCGCGGCGAGCTGCTGGCGCTCGTCGGCGAGTCGGGCTGCGGCAAGACGACGACCGCGCAGACCGTCCTGCGCCTGGTGGAGCCGGTCGGCGGCCGCATCGCGTTCCACGGCGAGGACATCACGGCGCTCGGCCAGCGCGAGCTGCGGCCGCTGCGGCGACGGATGCAGATCGTCTACCAGGACCCCTACGAGTCGCTCGACCCGCGCCTGACGGTGCGCAAGGCCGTCGAGGAGCCGCTGGTGATCCACCGCGCCGGCGGCTCGAAGGACGAGCGCGCGGAGCTCGTGCACGACGCGCTCGAGCGGGTCGAGCTGACCCCGCCGGAGCTCTTCCTCGGGCGGTACCCGCACGAGCTGTCCGGCGGTCAGCGCCAGCGCGTCGCGATCGCCGCGGCGATCGTGCTCGACCCCGAGCTGCTCGTGGCCGACGAGCCGGTCTCGATGCTCGACGTCTCGGTGCGCGCGGGCGTGCTCGGGCTGCTCGACCGGCTTCGCCGCGGCGGCCTCGGCGTGCTGATGATCACGCACGACCTCTCCACCGCGGCCCGCTTCGCCGACCGTATCGCGGTCATGTACCTGGGGCGGATCGTCGAGGAAGGCCCGGCCGCGCAGGTGGTCGACGACCCGCAGCACCCGTACACCCAGGCCCTGCTGTCCGTCGTCCCGCGCCGCGACCCGCGCGAGCGCACGCGGCCGCAGATCCTGCGCGGCGAGGCGCCCGACGCAGTGCGCATCCCCGCGGGCTGCCGCTTCCACCCGAGGTGCCCGATCGCGATCGACGACTGCCGCTCGGTCGACCCTCCGCTGGAGCCGGCGGGGTCGAGCGCCGCTCACCGGGCCGCGTGCATCCTCGCTGGCTGAACCGCGGCGTCGCCGGGATCGGCGTCGCGAGCTTCTTCTCGGACGTGAGCCACGAGGTGCCGACGGCGCTCCTGCCGGCCCTGCTGACGACGACGCTCGGCGCGCCCGCGGCGGCGCTCGGCACGATCGAGGGCATCGCCGACGGGATCGCGGGCGCGGCCAAGCTCGCCGGCGGCGCCCTTGCGGACGATCCCGGCCGCCGTCGCGCGACGGCGATGGGCGGCTACACCGCGACCGCCGTCCTGAGCGCGCTGATCGGAGCCGCGACCGCGGTCTGGCAGGTCGGCGTCCTGCGCGCGGGCGCGTGGCTCTCGCGCGGGCTGCGGACGCCGTCGCGCAACGCGCTCCTGACGGACGTCGTCGAGCCGGAGGTCTACGGTCGCGCATACGGGTTCGAGCGGGCGATGGACAACGCGGGCGCGATCGCCGGGCCGCTCCTGGCGCTCGCGCTGATCTCGGTCGTGGGCATCCGGGAGGCGATCCTGATCTCGGTCGTCCCGGGCCTGCTGGCCGCGGTGGCGATCCTCGTCGCCGTCCGCTCGGCGCAGCGGCTCGAGCCGCACGAGCGCCCCCCGCTGCGCATCCGCATCCGGCCGGTGCTGCACGGGCGGCTCGGCCGCCTCCTCGGCGCGGTCACGGCGTTCGAGCTCGGCAACGCGGCCGCGACGCTGCTGATCCTGCGCGCGACCGACCTCCTGACGCCCGCCCACGGCCACGACTCCGCGGTCCGGCTGGCGGTCGTGCTGTACGCGGTCTACAACGCCGCCGCGATGGTGATCAGCGTCCCCGCGGGCCACACGACCGACCGCCGCGGCGCGACCGCGGTGCTCGTGGTCGGTGCCTTCGCCGCCCTCGCCGCGTTCGCCGGCTTCGCCCTCTCGGGCTCGAGCCTCGCGCTGCTGGCCGCGCTCTTCGCCCTCGCGGGCACCGGCAAGGGCGCGGTGGAGACCGCGCAGAGCGCCGCCGTCGCGCTGCTCGCGCCGCCCGGCCTGCTCGGCTCGGCCTTCGGCGCGCTCGCGACGATCCAGAGCTTCGCCAACCTCGCTGCCTCCGCGGTCGCCGGCGCGCTCTGGACGCTCGTCTCCCCTCGCGCGGCCTTCCTCTACCTGGCAGGCTGGGCAGCCGTGAGCGTGGTCGCCCTCGCAACGGTGCGCCGGTGAGCGCCGAGGCGCTGCTCGAGCGCGAGCTCGACCGCTTCGAACAGGAGCACCCGCGCTCCCGCGAGCTGGCGAACGAGGCGAAGGGCCCCCTGCTGAGCGGCGTGCCGATGCCGTGGATGATCCGCTGGCCGGGCGGCTTCCCCGTCTTCGCGGCCGAGGCGCGCGGCGCGCGCTTCACCGACGTCGACGGCCACGAGTACGTCGACTTCTGCCTCGGCGACACCGCGGCGATGACCGGCCACTCGCCCGAGCCGACGGTCCGCGCCCTGCGCGAGCAGGCCGCGAAGGGGATCACGCTGATGCTTCCGAGCGAGGACGCGCTCTGGGTCGGCCGGGAGCTGACGCGGCGCTTCGGCCTCGCCCGCTGGCAGTTCGCGCTCACGGCGACCGACGCGAACCGGTTCGCGATCCGCCTCGCGCGCGAGCTCACGGGCCGGCCGAAGATCCTCGTCTTCAACTGGTGCTACCACGGCTCGGTCGACGAGACCGTGGCGACGCTGCGGAGCGGCTCGGTGGTCGCGCGCGACGGCAACGTCGGCCCGCCCGTGCCGCTCGACGAGACGACGCGGGTCGTCGAGTGGAACGACGTCGAGGCGCTGCGGCGCGAGCTCGCCGCCGGCGACGTCGCGTGCGTCCTCGCCGAGCCCGCGCTGACGAACATCGGCATCGTGCTCGCCGAGCCCGGCTTCCACGACGCCCTCCGCGAGGCGACGCGCGAGACCGAGACGCTGCTGATCATCGACGAGACGCACACGATCTGCGCCGGCCCGGGCGGCTACACGGCCGCGCACGGCCTCGATCCCGACCTGCTCACGATCGGCAAGCCGATCGCGGCGGGGATCCCGGCGGCCGCCTACGGCTTCTCGGCCGAGGTGGCCGGGCGGTTGGAGGCGATGCTGCCGGCCGACGAGCGCGCGGACGTCGGCGGGATCGGCGGCACCGTCGCCGGCAACGTGCTCTCGCTCGCCGCGGCGCGCGCGACGCTCTCGGAAGTGCTCACGGACGATGCGTTCGAGCGGATGATCGCGCTGGGCGAACGCTTCGAGGCCGGCGTCGTCGAGGCGATCGAGCGGCATGCTCTCCCCTGGCACGTGACGAGGCTCGGCTGCCGCGTGGAGTACCTGTTCCGGCCGGAGCGGCCGCGCACCGGCAGCGAGGCCGCGGCTGGCGGCAACCCGCTGCTCGACCGCCTGATCCACCTCTACGCGCTGAACCGCGGCATCCTGCTGACGCCGTTCCACAACATGGCCCTGATGTCGCCGGCGACGACGGAGGCCGACGTCGACCTCCACACCGCGGTGTTCGATGAAGCCGCGCGCGAGCTGGCGTAGGCGCGCGAGCGGTCGTCAGCGGGGCTGGTGGCGCTCGCTTCCCGGATCGAGCATGTCCGGAGTGGGGGCGTCGATGAGGGAGCCGCTCGTTCCCTTCGCCGC
>DASSQK010000181.1:0-2419 GCA_035702555.1 Gaiellaceae bacterium
CTGGGCGTACGCGATTCTCTTCATCCTCGCGTTTCTCGACGCGCTGATCCCGGTCGTCCCGAGCGAGACCTCGGTGATCACCGCCGGCGTGGTCGCCTCGCAGGGCGACCTCAACCTGCTGCTCGTGATCCTGTTCGCCGCTGCGGGCGCGATCGCCGGCGACAACGCCGCCTACTTCGTCGGGTGGCGCTTCGGCGGGCGCATCAACGACCGCTTCTTCACCTCGGAGAAGTCGAAGAGGCGCGTCGCGTGGGCCCATCGCCAGATCGAGGAGCGGGGCGGCGAGCTGATCGTGATCGCGCGCTTCATCCCGGGTGGGCGCACCGTGGTCACGCTCAGCGCCGGGACGCTCGAGTACCCGTGGCGCAAGTTCATCGTGTTCGACGCGATCGCCGGGATCATCTGGGGCGTCTACGCCGCTTCGCTCGGCTACTTCGGCGGGCACGCGTTTGAGCAGCAGCCGTGGAAGGGCCTGCTGCTGGCGCTCGGGATCGCCTTCGCGGTCACGGGCTCGGTCGAGCTGGTGCGCTGGTACCTGAAGCGGCGTCAGTCGTCGGCCACGACCAGGTAGCCGTCGCCGCGGCCGACGACGCGGCCGGGGTGGCTGTGGTCGGCCGCGACGAGGTGGAGGCCCTCGATGTCGCGCAGCCGCGCGAACGCCGCCGCCGAGATCTCAACCCGGTGGGTGCACGACGAGTCGTCGCACTCGCAGATCAGCTCGAGCGGCTGCTCGTCGACGCCGAAGCGCTGTCCCAGCTCCATGATCCGGTCGTTGACCTCGCGGAAGAGGTCGTCCCCGCAGTCGCTGCGCTGTGGGGTGGGGCGCTCTCGCTCCTCGGTCCGGTGGCGGCTTTCCATCGGCATACGTCCTGTTCCGCTGCGTCGAACGTACGCGCACGGCCACGTGCGTTCAACAGCCGTACGGTCAGGGTTTGCCTATAGGCCGGCGGGTGCTCAGCCGGGGAGCTCGACGCGCTCGATCACGACCGCCTCGCGGGGCTTGTCGCTCGCGTCGGTCTCCACCTGCGAGATCGCGTCCACCGCGTCCATGCCACCCGTGACGCGGCCGAAGACGGTGTGCTTGCCGTCGAGCCACGGGGTCGCCTCGGCGGTGACGATGAAGAACTGGCTGCCGTTGGTGTTCGGGCCCGCGTTCGCCATCGCGAGGGCGCCGCGCTCGACCTTGTGGTCGTTGAACTCGTCCTCGAACGTGTAGCCGGGGCCGCCCATGCCGGAGCCGGTCGGGTCGCCGCCCTGGATCATGAAGTCCGGGATCACGCGGTGGAAGACGACGCCGTCGTAGAAGCCGTCCGCGGCGAGCTTGCGGAAGTTCTCGACGGTCTTGGGCGCGTCGTCGTCGTGGAGCTCGACCTCGATCGGCCCGTGGTTGGTGTGCAGCGTGGCGGCGCTCAAGGCTGCCGCAGCCTAGCGGCTCGAGGCCTACACTGGCAGCCTGATCGCCGAGGCCCTGCCGCTTCCGCGCTGGCGCCTGGGCGTGCGGCGGCTGGCGGTCGACGCCCTTCCCGTCGGCTGCGCCTCGACGGCGGCGACGTTCTACGCCGTGGTCTCGATCTACCGGCACGACCGCTTCGCGAGCGGTGGCTACGACCTCGGCCTCTTCGACCAGACGATCTGGGGCTACAGCCGCCTCGAGCTCGTCCGGAACACGGTCAAGGGCGTGCCGAACCTGCTCGGCGACCACTTCCACCCGGCGCTGATGCTGCTCGCGCCCGCGTACTGGATCTGGGACGACGCGCGCGTGCTGCTCGTCGCGCAGGCGCTCCTGCTCGCCGCGGCGAGCCTGCCCCTGTTCTGGTGGGCGCGACCGCGGCTCGGCGTCGTGGGTGCGACCGCGATCCAGCTCGCGTTCCTCGGCTTCTGGGGCCTCCTCGCCGGAATGATCTTCGACTTCCACGAGCTCGCCCTCGCGGTGCCCGCGATCTCGTTCGGCCTCTACGGGCTGCTCGAGCGGCGGCAGGCGCTCTTCTGGGCGATGCTCGCGCTCGGGTGCCTGGCGAAGGAGGACATCGCGTTGATCTTCGCGGCGATGGGCGTCTACGCGGTCGTCATTCAGCGGCGTCCGCGGTTCGGCCTCGGCGCGATCGGGCTCGCCGGCGCGTGGTTCGCCGTCACGATCGGCGTGATCATCCCGGCGATCTCGGGCAACCGGTACCACTACTGGCACTACCCGAGCCTCGGCCGGAGCCCGACGGGGGCGCCGTTCGCGGCGGTTCGCCGGCCGTGGCGCGTCGCAGCGGCCGTCCTCGACCGGCGCGAGAAGCGCGCGACGCTGGCGGCGACGTTCGGCGCCTGGCTCTTCCTGCCGCTCGGCTCGCCGCTGCTGCTCGTCACCCTGCCGACGATCGCCGAGCGGTTCCTCGCGGGCAACCCCGCCTTCTGGTCGGACCGCTTCCAGTAC
>DASSQK010000182.1:0-4371 GCA_035702555.1 Gaiellaceae bacterium
CATGCGCGGCCTGATGGCGAATCCGAAGGGCGAGATCATCGAGCGCCCGATCAAGGCCAACTTCATGGAAGGCCTGTCGGTGCTCGAGTACTTCATCTCGACCCACGGCGCCCGCAAGGGCCTCGCCGACACGGCGCTGCGAACGGCCGACTCGGGCTACCTCACCCGGCGCCTGGTCGACGTCTCGCAGGACGTGATCATCCGCGAGGAGGATTGCAAGACGAAGGACCACGTCGACCTGCCGCTGCACGGTCCCGACGGCCTGAACAAGAGCCTGCTCGGCCGCACGCTGGCCGAGGACGTCCACAAGCCCCTCGCGAGCGGCAAGCCCGGCAAGACGGTCGTCGCCGAGAAGGGGACGCTCGTCACCAACGCCACCCTCAAGGAGATCGAGGAGGCCTTCGTCGAGGCTGAGGAGGAGGCGGCGGTGCCGGTCCGCTCGGTGCTGAAGTGCCGCAGCGAGTTCGGCGTGTGCCGCGCCTGCTACGGCATCTTCCTCGCCACCGGCGGGATGTGCGAGATCGGCGACGCGGTCGGGATCATCGCCGCGCAGTCGATCGGCGAGCCCGGCACGCAGCTGACGATGCGGACGTTCCACACCGGCGGTGTCGCCGGCGCCGACATCACGCACGGTCTCCCGCGCGTGGTCGAGATCTTCGAGGCCCGCAACCCGAAGGGCGCGGCCAAGCTCGCCGAGGTCGGCGGCAAGGTCGAGCTCGAGGACACCGAGCGCGGCCCGAAGATCACGGTGCACACCGACGAGGTGGACGAGAACGGCGAGCCGGTCGAGCCCACGAGCTACCAGCTCCCGCGCCGGACGCGTGTGCTCGTCGAGGACGGCCAGTCGGTCGAGCCCGGCGACGCCCTGCACGAGGGCTCGCTCAACCCGGCCGACCTGCTCCGCCTGAAGGGTGCGACGGCCATCGAGCTGTACCTCGTCCAGGAGGTGCAGAAGGTCTACCGCTCACAGGGCGTGGACATCCACGACAAGCACATCGAGCTGATCGTCCGGCAGATGCTGAAGAAGGTCCGCGTCGAGGAGGCCGGCGACACCGACCTCCTGCCCGGCCAGCTCGTCGACCGCGTCGTGCTCGAGCGTGAGAACGCGCGCGTGAAGAAGGAGAAGGGCAAGAAGGACCAGGCCACGCACGAGCCGCTGATCCTCGGGATCACGAAGGCGTCGCTCGCGACGGAGTCGTTCCTCTCGGCCGCCTCCTTCCAGGAGACGACGAAGGTGCTGACCGACGCGTCGATCGAGGGCAAGGTCGACCGCCTGCTGGGCCTGAAGGAGAACGTGATCATCGGGAAGCTGATCCCGGCCGCCACCGGGCTCAAGCGCTACCGCTCGATCGACATCGGGCCCTCGGAGAAGGTGCCGAAGGAGACCTACGAGCGCGAGGCCCTGCTGGCCGCCCTCCAGGAGATCGACTCCGACGGCTCCGACGGGATCGACCTGGCGAGCCTCGGGCTCGACTTCGGCGGCGAGCCTACGGAGAACGACCAGGCGAAGCCGCAGGAGTCGACCGAGGCCGAGGAAGTGCCCGAGGTCGACTCGCCGCTCGACGGCGAGTAAGCGGCGCTACGAATCGCGACACGAGGGCGGCCAAACGGCCGCCCTCGTCGTCTAAGTGGGCGTGACGCGGATCTTCCGCTACCGTGACGCCGGGTCTGTGAAGCGGCTGCTGGTCATCGTCCTCGCCGCCTGCGCGTGCTTCGTCGCTTCGCCGCACCGGGCGGCGGCGGCCGACACGTGCGGGATCCCGGCGAAGGGAACGCTCTGGATCGACTTCGCCGACGGCTCGGTGCCGTTCTGGCAGGTCTTCGCGCGTCCGGGCGTGATCGCGGCTGCCGCGAACTTCATCTACCCGCCGCAGCTGCGGGCGATGGGCGCCAAGACGATCTACTGGGACATGAACTTCCGGCTGCGGGTGGGCACGCCGCTCGCGCCCTTCGACCCGGCCGTGGTCATCAACCGGGCCAACCGCCTCTACTCGACCGCCGCGATGTCGAGCGGCTGCACGAGGCCGATGATCGCCGAGAACGAGCTCAACGGGGCCAGCACGCTGACCCCGTGGAGCATGTCCAACGCCCAGTACCGGCGGAACGTGATGATCTACGCGCACACGCTCTCCGACCTGGGCGCGCGTCCCGTGCTCCTCGTCCCGAGCGCGCCCTACATGGGCGGCGAGGCGGCCGACTGGTGGCGCCAGCTCTCGCAGTACGCGGACATCGTGCGCGAGTCGTACTTCGCCGCGCCGAAGGTCGCCAAGCAGGGCGCGGTGGAGGGGAGCCGGACGCTCCGGGCGATGTTCCGCAAGCGCGTCGCCGAGTTCTCCGACGTCGGCATCCCGCCGAGCAAGCTCGGGGTGATGCTGGGCTTCCAGACGACGCGCGGCTCCGGCGGACGGGAGGGCGCGTCGCGCAAGGCCTACCTCGAGGTGACGAAGCTGCAGGCGCTCGCCGCCAAGCAGGTCGCGAAGGAGGTCGGGCTCCGCTCGATCTGGTCGTGGGGCTGGGCCGCCTGGAGCGCCGGCGAGCGCGACCCGCTCAAGCCGACGGCTGCCTGCGTCTACCTCTGGGCGCGCAACCCGAAGCTCTGCAATGCGCCCCACGCCGCGGGCAAGGGCTTCAACGCCTCACGCACCGAGGGACAGCTGATCCTCCCGGCCGGCACCCGCTGCACGCTGTACCGGCAGCGGATCACCGAGAGCACGATCCGGCAGCTGACGCCGATCACCGGCAATCCGGACGTTGCCTTCAGCGCCGCGTTCGCGCGGGCGATCACGTCGGCCCAGGTGCCGCTCAGGGCACAGCAGATCGCCGACGGCGAGCGTGCGCTCGTCGGGGCGCGCTTCGGCGGGAGCTACGCCCGCTACGGCGCCGCGCTGGCGAAGGCGCGCGCGAGCCGCGCGGCCGCGCGCGGGGTCGTGGCCGACGAGCTGCGGCGGCTCGCCCTCGAGCGGGGGATGAACGTCGGCGCGCCGACTTCCGCGGAGGTGCGCGAGTACTACGCGACCTACGGGGCCACGCGTGCGCGTCTCGTCGCGACGAAGACCCCGGCCCCCTGGCTCGGCAACCGCAGGCGCGGGTTCGCGCTCGAGTCCTCCGCGCCCCCACAGCTCTTTGGCCTGGCGCAGGGCGGGTGGCACAAGGTCAGGACGATGCGCGGCGTCTTCCAGGTGCGGGCGCTCGACTCGACGGTCTCGCTGGGCGCGATCCCGTTCGACCTCGCGCGGCCGGCGGTCGTGAGCGCCTTGCAGGAGCTCGCCCGGGGCGACCGCTACGAGTCGTGGCTGCTGGCGAAGGAGCGCGCGCTCGACGAGCAGGCGCTCTGCCGCCGCGACGTGCAGCCGCAGGCCGGGGTGGTCGACCTCACGGACTACCTGCCGTTCCTGGCCGCCGAGTAGCGTCGGAGGTGGGATTCCGCCGCGGGGCCCGGATGACCTGGCCCTTGCCGTAGGCCTTCGCGCGGTAGAGCGCCTCGTCGGCGCGCTCGAAGAACGTGTTCGGCTCGTCGTCGGCCTGCAGCTCGGCGATGCCGGCCGAGACGGAGACGTTGCCCGCTCCCGCGACCGGGCTCGACGAAACCGCGCGGTGCAGCCGGCGGTAGAGCCGCTCGGCCTCTGCGCCGGATGCCTCGGGGAGGAGCACCGCGAACTCGTCGCCGCCCACGCGGCAAGCGATGTCGGCGGCCCGGAGGGCTCGGCGCGCCCGGGCCGCCGTCTCGGCGAGCACGGCGTCGCCGCCGAGGTGCCCGATGCGGTCGTTGATGCCCTTGAAGTCGTCGAGGTCGAAGATCACCAGCGCGAGCTCCCGCCCGTACCGCTGCGCGCGCGTGACCTCCCGCGCCAGCAGCTCGTGGAAGTACCTGCGGTTGTGCAGCCCCGTGAGCCCGTCGAGGTCGGCGAGGAGCCGGTACCTGCGCGCCTCGTCGTGCGCGTAGGCGAGCTCGCGGGCCAGGCCGGCCGCGTGACGATGCGAGCGCACGAGCAGGAGCGCGAGTAGCGCCGCCGTTCCGACCGCGAGCAGCGCGGTCGCAGCCGTCATTCCTACTGGCATCGGTCCCCTAGGCTCGTCCTCCGGCCGCCGTCTCACAGTAGGCGGGTTCGGGGCGACAAGCTATGCTTTGCAAGCGATAAAACGCTTGCGCCGATGCGCACGAGATCGGCGTCGGATCGGCCGCGAACCCGCAGAGCCATGCGCATTCCGCCGTTTGACGCTGAGGGGTGACCTTCGCTACCATGCCCCTCCGGTTGGCAGGGCGTCAGGCCCCGCCAGCCTTTGTTGTGTCCGCACCCGTCTAGCAAGGAGCACATGCCGACCGTCAATCAGCTGGTCCGAAAGGGCAGGGTCGCGCCGAAGGCGAAGGTC